>NZ_CBFFRK010000038.1:0-34385 GCF_965644245.1 Erwinia sp. V71 | reverse complement strand
AGCAGGATAGCTTATCGGTAGCTAACCGTCCCTCCATCCACATGACCAAGCGTTGCACTTATTATCTGAATTCGCGAAGTACTTTTGATATGAAAGTACTGTCGCCGAATAATTTCCCGGATGAAAACACAGGAATTGGCACCACGGGTTATGCTGCCTGGTACAAAGGTACGCGTAAGACCGAAGCCGTGGATATTTACGCCTCCGGTCCGTTTGATTTACTGGGACGTCAGCACCAGTTACTGGCTGGTGCAAACTACAGTCGTCAGCGTAACCACTATGATTACGCGTGGAGCATGCTCGATGAAACCGCAATGGGGGATTTCAATCACTGGACAGGTGATGTGGCTGAGCCAGACTGGAACAACTGGGGGCTAATGTCTGATGATACTGTTCGTCAGAAATCAGCCTATACCGCGGCGCGTTTCTCACTGGCTGATCCGCTGGCGCTGATTGTCGGTGCGCGTTATACCCAGTACAGCACCCACGGCAGTTCAGCGGATATGGAGAAAAATAACCTGACGCCATACAGCGGCCTGATCTACGACATCAATGACAACTGGTCTGCCTATGCCAGTTACACCTCTATTTTCCAGCCGCAGAAATACCGTGATACTGAAGGCAAATACCTGTCGCCAGTCACCGGCAAAAACTATGAGCTTGGCCTGAAGTCGGACTGGCTGAATGGCCGTCTGACCACCAACCTGGCAGTATTCCGTATCGAGCAGGATAACGTGGGAATGCTGGATGGTGGTAAGACCGTCGCAGACACCGGTGAATATGCCTACTACGCCGCGCAGGGCGTAACCAGTCGCGGTATCGAGTTTGAGCTGAATGGTAATGTCACTGATAACCTGAAAGTGACTTTCGGCGCGACCCGCTACGTAGCGCGCGATGCTAACGAAGATCGCGTAAATGCGCAGCTACCACAAACCAGCCTGAAGCTATTCTCCAGCTACAATGTGCCAATGTTGCCTGATCTGACTCTGGGTGGTGGTGTAAACTGGCAAAATCGTACTTATCTGGATGTGGCAGGGCCGTCTGGCGCGACAGAACGTATCTACCAGAAGAGCAATCAGCTGGCGAGCCTGTTTGCCCGCTATCAGGTGACGCCGCAAATGACGGTGCAGGCCAACGTCAACAATCTGTTCGACCGCACTTACTACACCTATCTCGGTGGTTATCTGGTGTATGGCGAACCACGCAGTTACTCCGTGAGCGTCAGCTACGCGTTCTGATGTACTTTTTCCCCGGTCAGATGACCGGGGATAGCGGTTACTTAATGGCGAAATAGCTGTGATTCAGCAGCGTATGAAGGGGTTCGCGATCGGCGACGGCGCTGCCCCATGCCACGTCGACACCGATGGTGGTCAGCGTGGCCAGCGCCAGTGGCAGCTCTATCGGACCGGCAATCGTCGCGATACCCAGGCGCTGAGCATGGCCATAAATAATCGACACCATCATTTCATCCATCAGATTGCAGTGGACGTTGCTGACCAGATCTGCGCTCAGCATCAGATAGTCAATCTCATCAGCAGGCAGCAGGGGGAAGGCATCCAGATTGCGGCCAAAGTTGCGCAGGATAATGCCGCAACCCAGCTGGCGCAGGCGGGCAATATTGCTGTGCAGCTGCTCGTGCTGTTCCTGTATCGCTTCACTTTCCAGCATAAACCACAACAGCGTGCCGCTGACCTGACCGTTGCTGATCTTATCAGCCAGTTCGGTGACAAACTCCTGGTCTTTCAGACTCCAGGCCGAAAGCGGCAGGGCGATGCCGATCGCTTTATCAGCAACGCCAGCTGCATAGCTGCTGCAGAAGGTGCTGATAAGTTTGCGGTCCAGCGCGATAAACTGTTCCGGATCGGTAAGGCTGTTGCGGAATTCGCTCTCTTCTATCTCCTGACCACTGGCGGAGAACAGCAGCAGCTCGGCCAGCCAGAAACTGACTGACTGTGTTTTACGCGGGGGTGCCACTGCCCAGACCATCAGCCGCAGCGGGTTTTCATTGATAATGCGCAGGCTCTCTTCACGGCTGATGACCGGACGCAACTGGCGTTGCAGGCGCGCTTCGTAGACTGACATCTGACCACGACCGTTATGTTTAGCGGTGTAGCAGGCGAGATCCGCCTGCGCCATCACTTCAGCATTCTGGCAGTTGTCATGATGGATTTGCGTCAGGCCTGCACTGGCGTCAACACGGTACAGGCGGCCTTCCCACAGGAAGCGGTACTCATTGATGCTGGTGACCAGACGCTGTATCACTTCGCCTGCCTGCTCAGTGGTGCAGTCATTCAGCAGCAGGCCAAACTCATCACCACCCAGGCGTGCCAGCATATCGGAGCCGCGCAGCTGCGACTGCATCAGCCTTGCCAGTTCACGTAACAGTGCATCTCCGGCAGCATGCCCCGCGGTATCGTTAATCGCCTTAAAGCGGTCCAGATCGATAAAACACAGCACATGCTGGTGGTGATGTTCACTGGCAGACACCAGTATGCGTTTCAGATGGTGCTCAAAGCTCGAACGGTTTGGCAGGCGCGTCAGCATATCGTGTGATGCGCTGTAGCTCAGGCGTTTCAGCATTTCGCGCGATTCGCTGACGTCATGGATAACCATCACACTGCCTATGTCATGCCCGTCCGGTGAGGTCAGCGGCGTAATGCTGTAATGAATATCAAACTGGTCACCGCTGGTATTGTGCAGCACCAGATCCTGATCGAAATCTGGCGTGCTTTTCGCCGACGGTAATTCGCACAGCAGCAGGCTTTCCATGGCTGGCCCGTCACGTCCGTGGGTGATATGCAAGATGGTGCTCAGCTGTTTTCCCGTGGCCTGATCCAGTGTCCAGCCACTCATCTTCTCGGCCACCGGATTCATAAAGATCACCTGCATCTCTTCATCGGTAGTGATCACCGCTTCACCGATGGAGTCGAGGGTAATCAGCATGCGTTCCTGCTCGCGGAATAACGCATCGTTCAGCTGGTTAATCTCGGTAACATCTAGATTAACCCCCAGCATGCGCTCGATTTTTCCGTCAGCGCGCGCAATACAGTTGGCGCGTGCGCGCACATGACGCACACCCTGCTGGCTGCGGATACGGTACTCAATATCAAGCGGCTGTTGTGTTTCCAGCGTATGTTGCAGCGCATCCTCTATTTTTTGCTGGTCCTGCGGCACAATACATTCCATCCAGAAGCCGATGGTGGGGGTGTGACTGCGTGGCAGTTCGAAGATCTCATAGGAGCGTTTGTCCCAGCTGATCAGGTCGTCGTCGAGGTTCCACTCCCAGACGCCGACACCTCCCGCTTCATTGGCCAGCGTGATGCGCTCCATCAACTGGCGGTTGGTTTCAGCCGCGCGTTTTAACGCGGTAATATTTTCGATTTGCGAGATAAAGTAGAGTGGTTCGCCTTCGGAATCACGCGCCAGCGAGACGGACAGCCGTGCCCACACCAGTTCGCCATCCTTGCGGAAATAGCGTTTCTCCATGGTGTAGCTGTTGATCGCGCCAGACAGTAAATCGACAAACTGCTCCAGGTCGACATTCAGGTCGTCAGGATGGGTAATTTGCTGGAAATTCATCCGCTTTAACTCTGGCGCGTCATAGCCCAGTAACTGACACAGTGCTTTATTCACCTGCAACCAGTTGCCGCTGGTGGAGACCAGCGCCATACCAATGGCGGAGTATTCCATGGCATTACGGAAGCGGTTTTCGCTCTCGGTAATGTGTTTTTTCTCTTCACGCAGCGAGTGCATCACCATCGTCATAATATGGCTGGGCAGCAGCGCCATCAGGAACGGCACCCAGGGTGCGGTCATGGAAAATGTCGGATTGGCGCTGCGCAGGTCGAACACATGCAACGCCAGCATTAATGACATCATGGCGATATTCGCTAAGGAGACGATAAACGCTTCCAGCCGCGGCAGGCACACCGCACTCCAGAACAGAATGACAATCACAAAGGTGAACGGCCACGGAAAATAGCGCAGCGCAAGAAAACACAGCAGCAGCGTGATGACCAGTGTTGCCACAGCTTCGACTTTGGCGCGCTGATGCAGCTCTTTACGAAACCAGCCGGGTTGCCACAGCATGCACACCGGGCCCAGTGCCAGCATGCCAATTGTTTCAGAAATCGTCCAGGTTAGGAAAAAGTGCCAGTTACTGCTGTGTATATGGTGCAGTAACACGACGGCAATCACACCGCCGAGCAGGGGAGTGATGATACCGACGGTGATCATCATCTTAGACCAGCTGGCCAGCGAGTTCAGCGGTGCTTTGCGATCCAGCACCAGTCGCAACAGATAACCGCCTGCCAGCGCCTGCAGCAGATTCGTCAGCGGATATTTAACCGACGCTGTCAGCGTTAGGCCAAAAAACAGGGTGTTCGCCAGCATGATTGCCGCTGTGCAACATAATAGTGCTGGCAGCAGGGTGTTCAGGGTGTGCCGGAATACGACGACCGTCATCAGTGCGGTCGCGAACCAGACCGGAGAGATACTGCCGCTGACCTTGATCAATTCGAGGCAGAAAAACGTCAGCGCGAAGTTAGCCGCACCCAGCTGCAGGGCTTTCTTCCATAATGCGGACTGTTGAAAAGATATCAGGATATCAGTCGTCATCAATAGTTCCAGAAATGCGCGGCAGCAGAACAGGCTAACTTAACTACAACAATGCCACTTTTTGCATGCTAGCACATCAGGGGCGCAATGCATGTGTGGCAGCGTAATTATACGCGATCCACCACGCAAATCAGAACGTTAGGGACGTTTCAGCAAATCCGCGCGCGTCCAGGGTTTTTCCAGTCCGGCGATGTGGGCCGAGAGGCGCTCGAGAAAATGCTGCGTGGTGGCAATTCGTCCCTGACTCAGCAGCAGTAGCGGCACCAGCAGCGCCACGCTCAGCTGCGCGATACTAAAGCCTTTCAGTTGCGCGCGGCGTTGTGACACTAAAAACGCGGTGCTGAGAGTAAAGCCCAGCAATAAGCCGCTGATCACTTCACTGGCGGAGTGCGCATTCAGTACCAGCCGGGAGAATCCGACCAGTAGCGGTATCAGATAGCCGACGCCCAGCGCCAGGCCGCGCCATAGCGGCGCAAGGCGGCCAGAGAGTAACCACAGAATCACTGGCCAAAGTGTAGCGGACATCGCACTGTGACCGCTGAAGCCGGTAAAATTAAAGCGCACGCTGCCGATGCCAAAACCCATAAAGGCGATTTTCGACAGGCTGACTGTTATCCCGGCAAGACCGAATGCCAGCAGCCAGTACCAGACGGCATGCCGGTTATCGTTTTTCCACGGCATCACCAGCGCGATAATTACCGCGGTGGGGATCAGCAGCATACTGTCGCCGAAATAGGTTAAGGTTCTCCAGGACATAGTGTTCCTTGTAACTGACTACAGACAGCGAACAAAAAAGTGTCATTAGCACTTCTGTTCTGTTATCGGCAGTTTACCGATGAAGATGAGTTTTCTCCAAAGGGAAACTCTGAAAAGCCGCCCGCCGCTTTTTTCTGGTATCAGATCGGCAAAATCCCTATAATTGCCCGCGAATCAACCCTCTCATTTCTGATACGTCACGCTGACTGATGTATCACTTAGTTATCAGGTCTTTAATTTTATGACTGACAAGTCTCACCAGTGCGTCATTATCGGAATCGCAGGCGCTTCAGCGTCGGGTAAAAGCCTTATTTCCAGCACTCTTTACCGTGAAATTCGTGACCAGGTTGGCGACGAACATATCGGCGTTATCCCGGAAGATGCTTACTACAAAGACCAAAGCCACCTCACCATGGAAGAGCGGGTTAAAACTAACTACGATCACCCCAGCGCCATGGATCACAATCTGTTGCTGCAACACTTACAGATGCTGAAATCGGGTCAGGATATTGAACTGCCGGTCTACAGCTATGTGGAACATACCCGCACCAGCGAAACCGTTCATCTGAAGCCGAAGAAGGTGATTATCCTTGAGGGGATCCTGCTGCTGACCGACGCGCGTCTGCGCCAGGAGATGAATTTCTCGATTTTTGTGGATACGCCGCTGGATATCTGTCTGATGCGCCGTATGAAACGTGACGTCAATGAACGTGGCCGCTCGATGGATTCGGTGATGGCGCAGTACCAGAAGACGGTACGACCAATGTTCCTGCAGTTTATCGAACCGTCAAAACAGTATGCGGACATCATCGTGCCGCGCGGCGGTAAAAACCGTATTGCGATTGATATTCTGAAAGCGAAGATCAACCAGTTTTTTGAGTAACAGCTTAAGGGAGTAAACGGCGATGAGATTATGCGATCGCGATATTGAAGCCATGCTGGACAGCGGTAAGCTGGAAATTACGCCACGCCCGCCGATCGAACGCATTAGCGGCGCGACAGTGGATGTACGCCTCGGCAATAAGTTTCGTACCTTCCGTGGCCATACCGCGCCGTTTATTGATTTGAGTGGCCCGAAAGATGAAGTCAGCGCCGCGCTGGATCGCGTGATGAGTGATGAGATTGTGCTGGCGGAAAGCGAAGCTTTCTTCCTGCACCCGGGCGAGCTGGCGCTGGCGGTGACCTTTGAGTCCGTCACGCTGCCTGACGATCTGGTCGGCTGGCTGGATGGTCGCTCCTCGCTGGCGCGTCTGGGGCTGATGGTGCACGTTACCGCGCACCGTATCGATCCAGGCTGGCAGGGCCGAATTGTGCTGGAGTTCTATAATTCAGGTAAGTTGCCGCTGGCGCTGCGTCCGGGCATGCTGATTGGTGCACTGAGTTTTGAACCGCTTTCCGGTCCGGCGGCGCGGCCGTATAACCGCCGCCAGGATGCGAAATACAAAGATCAGCAGGGCGCTGTCGCCAGTCGTATTGATAAAGACTAATGGACTGAATCTGAAGTCCTGGAAGAGGAACGGATGAGAAGATTAATTACCACGCTGGCGATTTTGCTGGTGGTGATTGTGGCAGGTATGTCCGCGCTGGTATTGCTGGTGAATCCTAACGATTTCCGCGCGTACATGGTGCAGCAGGTCGAACAGCGCAGCGGCTATACGCTGGCGCTGGATGGCGAGCTGCGCTGGCATGTCTGGCCTAAGTTAAGCATTCTCTCCGGACGCATGTCGATTACTGCCCCCGGCGCATCACAGCCGCTGGTGAGCGCGGAAAATATGCGCCTCGATGTCAATCTGCTACCGTTGCTTTCTCACCAGCTGAGTGTGAAGCAGGTGATGGTGAAAAATGCCGTGATGCGTGTGACGCCGGACAGCGCAGCACAACGCCCGACCAATGCCCCGGTTGGCCCGTCGGACAGCACCGTTGCCGAGCCGGTCAGTGGCTGGAAGCTGGATATCGGCCAGCTGCAGATTGCTGACAGCCTGTTGATCTGGCAGCAGGCGGGCGGTGAAGAGATTAATTTCCGCGATATTAATCTTGAGCTGAAACAGGATGAGCACAGACAGGCGCAGATTGAACTGAGTACACGCGTCAGCCGCGATCAGCGCGAACTGCAACTGGCCATCAAAGGCGCGATGGATGTTTCGCGCTATCCGCAGCGGCTGACGGCGACGGTAGAGCAGTTTGACTGGCAGCTGCAGGGCGTCGGTCTGCCATCACAGGGGCTGCAGGGTGAAACGAAACTGCTGGCGGAGTGGCAGCAGGATCGCCAGCAGTTCGCCCTGAAAAATATTGCGCTCAGCGTTAACAATAGTCAGCTGACAGGCGCAGTGAGCGGCAAACTCGGCGCCACGCCGGATGTGAACCTTGACCTGCAGGCGACCACGCTTGATCTGGATGCGTTACTCGGTCAGCTCCCTGATGCGGTGCAGGGCGCGCAGGGTGAGGCGGTTTCCGTCAGCGCCCGTGCGCCGGTCATTGCCGAACCTGTGGTCTTCAGCTACCGCGACTCCCCCCTGAATTCGATGACTGCACAGCTGAAATTGCGTGCTGATGCATTGCGCTGGCGCGGCATGGATATGACGCAGGTGCAGCTCGATGCCCGCAATCAGCAGGGCGATATCACCCTTGCCACCTTCAGCGGTAAATTCGGCAATGGTGATTTTTCGCTGCCTGGTACGCTTAACCTGCGCGGCGATCAGCTGCAGGTCGCATTACAGCCCGAACTGCATGATATTGACGCGGCGCCGCTGCTGAAGGCGCTGGAATTACCGGAAACACTGAGTGGCAGGCTGTCGCTGGACGCGGATCTGCGCGGCGCTGGCCTGAGCATCGCTGATATGAAACAACAGTGGCGTGGCACAGCCAGCTTCAGCGTGGCGAACGCGCAACTGAGTGGACTGAATTTCCAGCAAATGATCCAGCGTGCGGTGGAAAACAGCAGCGATCAGGTCCGCGGCAGTGACAGCCCGGAAGGGTATACCGCCGTGCAGCAGTTGCAGGGCAATATGCAGCTGAATAAAGGCGCGCTGGTGCTGCAGAATCTGCGTGGTCACTCTGAGTTACTGGATTTGAACGGCAACGGCAATATCGATCTGGTGCGGCAGCAGTGCGATGTGACGTTCAATATTAAAGTGATTAGCGGCTGGCAGGGTAATAGTCAGCTGGTACAGACACTCACCACCACTGCCATTCCGCTACGGTTGTATGGTGGCTGGGATAGCCTGCAGTATTCGCTGCAGGTCGATCAGTTGCTGCGTAAACGCCTGCAGGATGAGGCCAAATCACGCCTGAATGAGTGGCTGCAGAATAACCCGCCGCAGCCAGGCAACAAATCCAGCCTGCCATAACAGGCGCTTCTTCCCCTGCAATGCGGGGGAAGAGGCGGGGCAGGGGAGGGGTTACACCTCGTAATCCGGCTCCGGGACATTCAGTGGAATAATCTGCACTTTCTGTACGCGATGGCTCTCCACCTGCAGCGTACGGAACAGATAATCGCCAATCTGCACTTCCTCACCTTCCTGCGGCACACGCTGCAGATACTCCATTAACAGCCCGGCAATAGTGTGGTATTCCCGCTTTTCGTCGAGAGGCAATGACAGATACAGCACCAGGTCGTCCAGCGGCATATAGCCATTGGCTGTCCAGCTGCCGTCATCGTGCTGCACGATATCGTGGCGCGCATCCAGCTCTTCATTTTCATTCGGCAGATTACCGGCAATGGTTTCCATCACGTCGCTCAGTGTCACCACCCCTTCCACGGAGCCGAACTCGTCGACAACGAAGGCAAAGTGGGTGCGCGCGCTACGAAATTGCTCCAGCGCCTGTAACAGCGGCAATTGCTCCGGGAAGACCAGCGGCTGGCGGATCAGCGAGCGCAGATCAAGCGAGTCGTGATGCAGCGACTGATGCAGCAGGTCGATAATATGCACCACCCCCAGCGGCTCATCACTGCCTTCAGTGATAATAATGCGCGTGTGCTGGTTGCGGTCCAGCTGCGCCATGATTTTCTCCGGGTCGTCACGCAAATCGATATGTTCAATATCATGGCGTGAGGTCATGATGCTGCTGACCGTGCGCTGACCCATGCCCAGCACCCGGGCGATCATCAGCCGTTCCTGGCGATTGAAGATACCGCTGTTTTCATGGTGATCGGCGACCAGCGATGACGTATCCGCATCCAGTTCGGCGTGCTCATGGTGGCCGCGCAGCAGTCGCAGTACGGCTTCCGCGGTACGTTTACGCAGTGGCGCTTTCGCTGACAAAAAACGTCGCCGGTTGAAAATTGCCAGCTGATTAAGGGCTTCGATAATCACCGAGAAACCAATCGCGGCGTAGAGGTAGCCTTTCGGAATATGGAAACCAAAGCCATCGGCCACCAGGCTGAAACCAATCATCAGCAGGAAGCTGAGGCACAGGATCACGATGCTGGGATGGGCGTTAACGAAGCGGGTGAGCGGCTTACTGGCCAGCAACATCAGGAAAATAGCCATCGTCACCGCAGCCATCATCACAGCGAGATGATCGACCATCCCGACAGCGGTAATGACGGAATCAAGTGAGAATATCGCGTCCAGCACCACAATCTGCGCGACGACAGGCCAGAATCTCGCCCCGCGTTTCTGCGGGTTCTGCTCATCATCTTTCCCTTCCAGCCGCTCATTCAGTTCCATGGTGGCTTTGAACAACAGGAACACACCACCGACCAGCATGATCATGTCACGTGCACTAAATCCGTGCCCTGTAATGGTGAAAAGTGGGGTTGTCAGGGTGGCGAGCCATGAGATGGAACTCAGTAACAGCAGGCGCATCACCAGCGCCAGCATCAGGCCTGTGACACGAGCGCGGTCGCGTTGCGACGGCGGCAGTTTCTCCGCGAGGATGGCGATAAAGACCAGATTATCGATACCCAGCACCAGTTCCAGCACGATAAGCGTGACCAGACCGGCCCAGATTGACGGATCAGCGATCCATTCCATACGACGTTATTTACCTCTTATGCTGCATTTATATGGCAAGTGCTGATATTGCGTCGCGAATAACGAAAACGCAATCTGATCTGAGAAAATTCCTAAAACAAAATCATTTCGGTGTACTGTAAGATGATTGTCACTTTAAGAGGCATGAAATTTGTATGGCTTTCTGATCGTTTTTTATATGTGTTGTCAGTTTTCTATGGTCGAAATTAGAGCAAATAAAGATTTGAATCGCATAAATATTATTATCAACACGGATTTTTCTGGAAATTTTAACCTGTCACATTTTGTATATGTAACTGAAAGTTAAGGGTAATTTTTTGTTTGAGTTAGTCTTATTCTGAAAGTGTCAGCAATCGGCTTATTGAAGCTTGTAACTAACAATCAATAGTATAAAAATCTGCTTATAACATTTTAAAAGCTTTCCTGATTCGCCGTTGTCAGTATGAGATTGGCCGTCAGAGAAATGATAAGTGAGTCTCTTTTATTATCTGCTCACTTATTCATCGCCCACAAATAGCATTGCCCTACAGTAAACAGCATTGGTAGCTGAGAGCCAGGGGCGGTAGCGTGCTTAAAAACGATGGTTTAACTGAAATAGCTGTCGTCAACTGAAAAAACGTTAATTTCGCCATTTTAAGATTAATGCCATGCATGGCGAAGGAATTATCCCGGCAGGATAAGTCCTGCATTAATTTATTCCGACGTCGGCACAAACAATAATCAGTAAATTCGGACAGTTACGCCTTGTCGGTTGTATGTGGGTTGCTACACTTCCTCTGGTCTGGCGTGCGAATCTTACAAACGTTCCTGAAGAACGGCTGTGAGGCAGCATTTTGTTGTGCGTAATTTCGGGTTCGGGGATGTTTATCTGATGACGGAACGAAACAAGTTGGAATAAAGCTGAACGTGGATGTGTCTCGATTCACGAACGCTATGCGGTGCATGGCCGCTTAAGACAATAAATCAGCAATAGCGATGATAATCAATGATGAAATCAAAACACAAATTGGCACCCTTGCTGGTGTCGATAACACTTATCAGTGGCTGTACCGTTGTGCCAGGTCAAAACATTTCAACCAGCGGTAAGGACGTTATTAAGCAGCAAGATGCTAATTATGACATTGATAAAATGGTCAATGTTTATCCTATGACGCCAATGCTGATTGAGCAGATGCGTCGGAAGCCAAATATCGCGCGGCCCAATCCCTCTCTGGACCAGGAGCTGGCCAGCTATGAATACCGTATCGGGGTCGGTGATGTTCTCAGCGTCACCGTCTGGGATCACCCGGAGCTGACCACACCGGCGGGCCAGTACCGTAGTGCCAGTGATACCGGCAACTGGGTGCATACCGATGGCACGATTTTCTATCCTTACATCGGTAAAGTGCGCGTAGCGGGTAAAACTATCCAGCAGGTGCGCGACGAGATCCAGAGCCGTCTGGCGCAATATATTGAAAGCCCACAGGTTGATGTCAATATCGCCGCTTTCCGTTCGCAGAAAGTGTATGTCACCGGCGAAGTCGGTACTTCAGGCAAACAGGCGATTACCAATATCCCTCTCACTATTCTTGATGCCGTCAACAGTGCTGGCGGGCTGGGTGCCGATGCCGACTGGCGCAATGTGGTGTTAACCCACAATGGCCGTGAGCAGCGTATTTCCCTGCAGGCACTGATGCAGAATGGCGACCTGACGCAAAACCGTCTGATGTACCCGGGCGACATTCTGTATGTACCGCGTAATGATGATCTGAAAATCTTCGTGATGGGTGAAGTCACCAGTCAGAAAACGCTCAAAATGGATCGCAGCGGCATGACGCTGACCGAAGCGCTGGGTAATGCGGAAGGTCTGAAGCAGGATGTTTCGAACGCCACCGGCGTGTTTGTTATTCGTCCGAATCGTCAGCAGGGTGGGAAAGTCGCCAATATTTACCAGCTTGATACCTCGGATGCGACGGCAATGGTGCTGGGTACTGACTTCCAGCTGGAACCTTATGACATTGTTTACGTCACCGCGACGCCGCTGGCTCGCTGGAACCGCGTAATCAATCAGCTGCTGCCGACGATCAACAGCGTCCGTTATGGCGTGGATACCGTACACGACATCAAAAACTGGTAATCACTATGTTTAACTCAGTGCTTATTGTCTGTATTGGCAACATTTGCCGCTCTCCTACGGGGGAGCGGTTATTAAGGATGTATTGCCCACAGCTCAAGATTAAATCAGCAGGTTTAGGCGCCCTGGTCGGACATGAAGCGGATGAAAATGCCCGGCTGGTGGCCGGTAAACGTGATGTTTCACTGGAGAACCATCAGGCGCGGCAAATTACTGCCGAAATGTGTCGCCGCTACGACCTTATTCTGGTGATGGAGAAGCAGCATATTAATGACATCACCAAACTTGCGCCTGAAGTCAGGGGTAAAACCATGCTGTTTGGTCACTGGGCTGGGCAAAGAGAGATTCCGGACCCGTATCGCAAGAGTATCGAGGCTTTTGAGTCTGTCTATAGCTTGCTGGACGACGCTGCTCAGAAATGGGCTAATGCACTTAACCGATAATCAGGCACAATAATGGTAGATAACAAATCGATTAATGCTCAAAAAAACGCGGACGCCAAAGATGAAATCGATGTTGGGCGTTTATACGGCGCTTTACTTGATCATCGCTGGCTGATTGTAGGGATAACCGTATTTTTTACCCTGCTGGGTGTCGTTTATTCGATGTTCGCTACACCAATCTACAGCGCCAACTCGCTGGTTCAGGTTGAAAACAGCCCGGGCAATCTGGTTGTCAGCCAGATGTCCAGTCTGATCCCCGATGCCAAACCCGAATCCAATGCGGAGATTGAACTGATTCAGTCACGTCTGGTGCTGGGCAAAACCATCGAAGATTTGAGTCTGGATACCCTGGTCACGCCAAAATACTTCCCTTTAATAGGCGAAGGCTGGGCACGTCTCACGGGCGCGAAGGAGCCACAAGCCGCGGTATCGCGTGTCAATGTACCGGCTGAGTTAATGGGTAAAAAACTGACGCTGGAGATCGGTGAAAATAAAGCATTCACACTCTCTTACGACGGTGATGAACTGGTCACTGGCCAAATCGGTCAGGTTGCCAGCAAAGGCGACGTCTCCGTTCTGGTGAGTGATACCGACGCTGAGCCAGGCACAGAATTCTATGTGCAAAAGAATCCCTATCTGGCGACCTACAATTATCTGTTAGGTAATTTAGTTGTTGAAGATAAAGGAAAAGATTCTGGCGTGCTGACGTTGACCCTGAATGGCCCTGACCCGAAATTAACCCAGGACACGTTACAGGCGATCACCAATAACTATTTCCTGCAGAATGTGCAGCGTAAATCGGAAGAGGCGCAGAAAAGTTTAGAGTTTATTGCCAAACAGTTGCCGGAAGTGCGGGCAAAACTGGATGAGGCGGAAAACAAACTGAATGCCTTCCGTCAGGAGAATGACTCGGTTGACCTGTCGCTGGAAGCGAAGTCAATGCTGGACACTATGGTCAATGTGGATCAGCAACTTAACGAGTTAACCTTCCGTGAAGCGGAAATTTCCAAGCTGTATACCAAATCTCACCCGGCGTATCGCACGCTGCTGGAGAAACGCCAGACACTGCTGAACGAGAAGAAAACCCTCGAAGGTAAAGTGACCGGTCTGCCGAAAACCCAGCAGGAAATTATTCGTCTGACGCGTGATGTGGATGCTGGTCAGGCTGTCTTTATGCAACTGCTGAATAAACAGCAGGAACTGAGCATTAATAAAGCCAGCACGGTCGGTAACGTGCGTATTGTTGACCCGGCGATGGTGCAGTACAAACCCATTGCGCCAAAAGTGCCGATTATCATCATCGTGTCATTTATCGTCGGTCTGATTATTTCCGTCATCTATGTTCTGATGAAAGCGATCCTGGTGCGCGGTGTTGAAAGCCCGGAGCAGCTGGAAAACAGTGGCATCAACGTTTACGCCAGCATCCCGCTTTCAGAGTGGCAGCAGCAGAAGGATCGTCAGCTGTACCAACTGGCGAAAAACGGCGGCAAGAATATTTCGCCGCGCTCAGCTGAACTGCTGGCTATCTCGAACCCGGCAGACCTCGCGGTTGAAGCCATCCGTAGTCTGCGTACTACCATGCACTTCGCGATGCTGGATGCGAAGAATAATGTGGTGATGATTTCAGGGACCAGCCCCGGCATCGGTAAAACCTTTGTCAGCACCAACCTGGCGACGGTGGTGGCGCAGTCTGGTCAGCGCGTACTGTTTATCGACTGCGATATGCGTAAAGGCTATGCCCATGAACTCTTCATGTGCAACAACAAACGCGGTGTTTCCGAATTGTTGTCTGATCGCGCTGAGCTGCAGCAGGTGATTCAGAAAACCGGTATCGAAAACCTCGACTTCGTCTCACGTGGTCAGGTGCCGCCTAACCCGTCAGAACTGCTGATGAGCAAGCGTTTCACCACGCTGCTGGACGAGCTGCAGAAAGAGTACGACATCGTTATCGTGGATACGCCGCCGATTCTGGCCGTCACTGATCCGGCAATTATCGGTATGCATGCCGGTACTACGCTGGTGGTGGCCGGTTTCGAGAAGAGCACTGTGAAAGAGGTTGAGGTCAGTATCCGTCGCTTTGAGCAGAATGGCATCGAAGTGAAGGGCGCGATCCTTAACCTGGTGCTGAAGAAAGCCGCAGGCTACTACGGCTATGGCTATTATCACTACAGCTACGAGTCTTCCGCAAAATAATTCGTTTTTCCCCTCTGTTTGGCCAGCCCGCGTGGCTGGCCGCAATGCGGTCTTTTTCATATCATGAGTGAGAAATATTAATGAGTAATGTATCCACTCCGCTTATTAGCGTAGTTATCCCCACCTTCAATCGTGCGGATATCATCTTAAAAACGTTATCCAGCGTACTGAATCAAACATACCGCAATATCGAAGTCTTCGTCGTGGATGATGCTTCAACGGATAACACTGCTGAAGTGATGGCAACCGTGGATGATCCACGTGTGCATTTTATCCCGCTGCCGAACAACACTGGCGGCACCCGTCCGCGTAATGAAGGTATCGAACGCAGCAGCGGTGAACTGATTGCTTTGCTGGACTCTGATGATGAATGGCTGCCGAATAAACTCGAACGTCAGTATCACTTCCTGCAATCACAGCAGGGGAGTGCGCGTGTCTGCATGACCGCGAAAATTAATAAGCGGCCGGAAGGTGAACATGTTCGCCGCAATAAACCCTGGGCCGGATATTCCTCCATCATGGAATATCTGCTGTTAGGCAATGATTTCCAGACCAGCACACTGCTGCTGGATGCCGGCATTGCGAAAGCAGCAGGTTTTGATCCGCAACTGCGTAAACACCAGGACTGGGACTTTGCGCTGCGCCTCGAAGAACATGATGCGCAGTTCTTCTATTTTGATGAGCCCTTGACCATTTATGATGATTCAGACTCTGTGGCGCGTATCTCATCGGATGGCAAACGGGAAAAATCACTGATCTGGCTGGAAAATATTAAAACGCGCGTGCCTGGCTACATCTATTATGGTTTCTACGCCAAAATTATTGCTGACAGCTATCTGCTGTCGTCCAACAAAGCCAAAGGCATTGCGATTTATTTACAGCTGCTGTTCAGCGGTAAAATCAAACTCAGCCATTTTGTTGTCATGATGAATGAGCGCGTCAGGAAGTTGTCCGCCATTATGTTTAAGAAAATCGCGCCGGGTCGATAAGCGAAACGGGCTTATTAGTCTGAAATCAAAATCGGCAACGATGGAAAAAAAATGAAATTTATCTCCCTCAAGATAGGTCTCAGAAAAGACAGATATATCTATTTTGATGCCCATATCACCTTGATGCTTTTTCTGCTGTTGCTCATGCTGATGATTGTCATGGCGATGTTCAAAGAGTATGTGATGCCGGCGTACTACTTCTACGACCAGCAGACGATCTTTGAAATCATGAAGACCACCTTCAGCTTTATGCCCGGCAATTCCTACGGCAGCTCGGCATACTTCTACCGTGTGCTGGGGTTTGAGAAAAGCTCGGTATTTTTTGGTTTGTTATCCGCCATCTTAATTATGGGCACCTATGTCTTTATTCTGATTAAGGTGCGTGGCGGTAATTTAAATCTGGTCGATCTCGGTGTTTTTCTGTTCTTTATCTTTTTGTCGGTAATTAACTTAACCTGGCAAAACAAAGACTTTATCGTTTTCCTGGTGATGCTGCCGTTGCTGCTGACATTTGCCAGCAGAAAAGCCGGGCTGATTCTCTGGACGGCAGCCGCGATTGTCTATGCCTATTACTTCCGTACTTACTGGTTCCTGTTTTTGCTGGAATTTTACGGTTTACTGATCGCCACGCGTTTTGTGAAGTCCGGAAAAGGCGTGTTTATTCTTTGCCTGCTTTCCATGTTTGCGTTGTCACTGATGGTGTCGATTGTGCTCGGTGTCGATGCCGACTCGTTCCGTACCTCAGTGAATGAAGGCCGCCTTGACGGCAACGGCGATGGTTCCAACACCGTGATTACGCCGTGGGTGCCCGCCGGTAACCCGGTATTTGGCTGGATTAATATCTCGATTACCTGGATTACCTTTTTCGTCCCATTCCCGCTGATATTGCTGTTGTCGCCTTATTATCTGGTGATCTCCTTTTTCATCATCATGATGTTCCGGCGTATCTGGCAGGTTATTGATCGGGTCATGGCGAATAAGTCTTATCCGCTGCTGACCATTTTTTCGCTGATGGTTATCGCGTTTACCATTATCCAGAGCATGTTCGAACCTGACTATGGCAGTTATGTCCGTCACCTGGCGCCGTTTTATCCGTTGATGTTTTATGTCTATTTGTCACTGGGAACAGTGAATAAGGTTAATGAATGAAAGTATTGCATGCAGCGGAGACGATTAAAGGAGGAGTGGCAACCGTATTGAAACAACTGGTTGCTGCGCAACAATCTGATCCGGCACGTTTTGACATCAAATGCTTAATTCCTGCCGACCAGGCGGAAGAACTCGATACCGCCAAACATGAAAATGTCATTTGCTGGCAACGAAAGGGGCGTAGTGTTGCGGCATTATTCTCCTTCGCACTGGCATTTATTAAAACTGTCTGGGCATTTCGCCCGGATGTGGTGCATCTGCATAGCTCTTTTGCCGGCGTGATTGGACGCAGCTGCCTGATCCTGTTGTATCCCGCTGTGCGGCCGAAGGTGGTGTATTGCCCGCATGCGTTTAGCTTTTTAATGGAAACCAGCGGTGGCAAAAAACGTATTTACGCCCTGATCGAAAAAGCGCTGCAGCCAATGACTGACGCGATTGTCTGTGTCAGTGACTATGAAGCGGAGCAGGCAAAATTAAGCGGTATCAGCGCGAAAAAATTGTTTGTTGTCCATAACGGTGTACCGGAAAAAACACCAAAACCAGTCAGTGAGAAAGCTGACGGTGAGCCGGTTAATTTGCTGTTCGTTGGCCGTTTTGATTTCCAGAAAGGGTATGACTTACTGGTCAGCGCCATGAAAAAAGTCCCGCGTGAACTGATTCGCCTGACGGTGATTGGCGATGCGGTACACGGTACGGAAAAAATCGAGCACCTGCCTGATGCGACCTACACCGGCTGGCTGAAAGCGACGCAGATGGAACACTATTTCCGTCAGGCTGATGCGCTGGTGATCCCCAGCCGCTGGGAAGGTTTTGCCATGGTGCCGCTGGAAGCAATGAGCTATTCATTGCCGATTGTCGCCAGTGACGCCACTTCATTGCCTGAAGTGGTGAAACATCAGGAAACCGGCTTCTTATTTAAAAATGGCAGCGTTGATTCGCTGGCAGACATTCTTAACGGCCTAAAGGACTATGATCTCAACGAGATGGGAATAAAGGGAAATGCTTTTTTCAGCGCCAACTTTACCTCCCAGGCCATGATTGAAAAAACGCATGCGCTCTATGCGACAATAACAAAATAATTGAATAACGATTTACGCGTAATCCTAAATAAATCGGGTTGCAGAACGGCTATTCTGTCTGAAACACGAAATATAACGGATGCGTGCAACTTACAGAGGGGTTCAAATCGTGTCTTCAATATTACATGAATTGGGCAGGAAAGAAAAAATGACAACGGTTAGCGGTACGCGTACCCGTACAAATGCATCAATTATTTCGATGCTGCAGCGTTTTTCTGATATTTTTGTGATGTTTTCCGGGTTGTACCTGCTCACCGTTTTGCATTCACAGACATTTACGTCTGATCAATGGTTAATGCTGCTCTCCGCACTGGTATTATTCCAGATGATTGGTGGGATGACGGATTTCTACCGTTCCTGGCGTGGTGTCAATTTTGGCTCAGAAGTCCAGCTGGTTCTGCAAAACTGGAGTCTGAGTATTCTGATCACTGCCGGACTGATGTCCTTTGTTCAGGTGATTGATATCAGTTTCAGAACCTATCTGATCTGGTTTGGACTGGTATCGGTTGGTTTTATTTTCTCCCGTGCTGCTATCCGTTTCTTTGCCCGGGTTATCCGCAAGCTGGGTTATAACAATCGCAATGTTGCCATTGTTGGTCATATGCCGATTGGTATGTCGCTGGCGCGCAGCTTTATTGCTGCACCGTGGATGGGACTGAATGTGGTCGGCGTCTATTCTGATGAGGGACACCTCTCTGATGAATTGTCTGACGAAAATATTCCGTTTTGTGGCGATGTCGAACGCCTGCTCATCGATGCCCGTCAGGGGAAAGTCGATAAAATTTATATCGCGATGGCGATGTCGCAGGAAAAAGAGATCCATCATCTGGTCTCCCAACTGACTGACACCACCTGTTCCGTGATGCTCATCCCGGATATTTTCACCTTTAATATCCTGCAGTCGCGCACCGAAGAAATTAATGGTGTGCCAGTAGTGCCCCTGTTTGAAACGCCGATGAACGGTATCAATATGGTGCTGAAACGCATCGAGGATATTGTTCTCTCTTCCCTGATCCTGCTGTTTATCTCGCCCGTACTGGTGACGATTTCGCTGGCGGTGAAGTTAACATCACCGGGGCCGGTGATTTTCCGCCAGGTGCGTTATGGCATGGACGGGAAGCCGATCAAAGTGTGGAAATTCCGCTCGATGAGCGTCATGGAAAATGGCGATAAAGTGGTGCAGGCCACCAAAGGGGATGCCCGTATTACCCCGCTGGGTCGTATTTTACGCTCCACGTCGCTGGATGAATTACCACAGTTTATTAACGTACTGAAAGGCGATATGTCGATTGTGGGGCCGCGACCGCACGCTGTGGCGCACAACGAGCAGTATCGTTCCATTATCCAGGGCTACATGCTGCGTCATAAAGTGAAGCCAGGCATCACCGGCTGGGCGCAAATTAATGGCTGGCGTGGTGAAACCGATACGCTGGAGAAAATGGAAAAACGTATTGAATTTGATCTGCAATATATCCGTGACTGGAGTATCTGGCTGGATTTACGCATTGTTTTCCTCACCATTTTCAAAGGTTTTATCAGTAAAACCGCGTATTAAAGGCATCCCTGAATTGACTGTGCAGGAATCACTGCCTGATGCATGACGTATCAGGCAGCGGTTGCCGTCCTATCCACGCAATATGAAAACGGACTTCATCAGGCTTAGACGCAGATTATGAGCTTAAAAGAAAAAACAGTTAAAGGCGCGAAGTGGTCCGCAATGTCGACGCTGTCGACAATCGGTATTGGCTTCCTGCAGATGACGTTGCTGGCCAGGATAATCGATACGCACCAGTTCGGTTTACTGACCATCGCCATGGTCATTATCCTGCTGGCGGATACGCTGTCGGATTTTGGCCTGTCCAACTCCATTATCCAGCGTAAAGAAATCTCCGAGGTTGAGTTATCAACGCTCTACTGGATTAATATTTTTATCGGCCTGACCGTGTTTGTGGTGGTGTTTAGCTGCAGCGGTCTGATCAGTGATTTGCTGAAACAGCCCGATTTAAAAGTGTTAATTCAGGTTCTTTCCCTGGCATTCCTGATTATCCCGCACGGCCAGCAATTCCGCGCTCTGCTGCAAAAAGAGCTGGAATTTCCGAAAATTGGCCTGACAGAAACCCTGGCGGTTACCATTGGTTTTCTGGTCACGATTGTGGCGGCATGGTTTAAACCTGAGGCGATCACCGCTATCTGGGGCTATCTGGCGATGGTGTCAGTGCGTACCCTGATGTTCTCCTGGTATGGCCGCCAGACGTATAAACCACGTTTCCATTTCTCGTTCCGTACCATTACCTCCAACCTGAAATTCGGCGCGTATCTCACCGCTGACAGCCTAATCAACCAGCTAAATTCCAACGTGGCGACCGCCGTGCTGTCACGTACGCTGGGGGCGGCGATCACCGGTGGTTATAATCTGGCCTATAACGTCGCTGTGATGCCGCCGACGAAATTAAACCCGATCATTACCCGCGTACTGTTTCCGGCATTCGCCAAGATTCAGGACGATCAGGAGAAACTGCGCACCAATTTTTATAAATTATTGTCGCTGGTTGGACTGCTGAATTTCCCGGCGCTGCTGGGGTTGCTGGTGGTGGCAGAAAACTTTGTCCTGTTTATGTTTGGCGAGAAATGGCGTTTTGTGACCCCCATTTTGCAGGTGCTGTGCGTCGTCGGTTTGTTGCGCTCGATTGGTAATCCGATTGGCTCGCTGCTGATGGCAAAAGCGCGTGTGGATATCAGCTTTAAATTTAACGTCGTCAAACTGTTTATGTTTATTCCCGCCATCTGGTTTGGCGCGAAAATGGCCGGTGGTTTTGGTGCCTCGCTCGGATTTTTATCCGTGCAGGTGCTTAATACCTGGCTGAGTTATTTTATTCTGATTCGTCCGATTCTCGGCAAGAGTTACAAAGAGTATTTATACAGCATCTGGATGCCATTCCGCATGGCGCTGCCAACGCTGGTCGTGGCATGGGGACTGGGCTTCCTGTCGACTTCGCTGGCGCTGCCGTTACTGCTGGCCTTACAGATTGCCGCGGGCGCGTTAGTTTTTCTGATTGCGATATTAATCAGTCGCGATACTTTGATTGTTGAAATGAAACAACACCTGTTCAAAAACCCCAAACTTCGTCGAATCTTGAGATCGGAACACTAATCATGACACATATGGATAAACTGAAAAATGACCTGTCAGTAATTGATGCAGTTGTGCCACCGGGCAGCAAGGTTGTTTATCTGGATATACCTCTCCATCTTAATGTTGGCGACCTGCTGATTTATAAGGGCACGGAACAGTTCTTCAAAGAGCGCCGTTATCAGGTGCTGGCTCGCCGGACTGATAAAACCAGCATGAAGTGGCTGGCGGAAAACCCGAACCTGCCAAAAGATGTGATTCTGCTGATGCATGGTGGTGGCAATTTTGGTGACCTGTATGGTCACCACCAGCGCCTGCGTGAAGCGGTGGTGGAGCGCTTCCCACAGCATAAAATTGTTTATTTACCGCAGACCGTCCATTTTAAAGATAAAAGCAAAATGCAGCAGTCGGCGAATATCATCAGCAGACATAAAAATCTGACTATTTTCTGCCGTGACGAACGCAGCAAAGAGATTCTTGAAACGCATTTCTGCAAAGATGTGCGTCTGTGTCCGGATATGGCGCATGCGCTGTGGAATGTATTCCCGAAACAGAGGGCGACGGATATTAAGCGCGACACGCTGTGGATGATTCGTAAAGATATTGAAGAGACCAATGTCGAAGGTCTGCCGGGTATGCCTGGACCAGAAGGTTATGAAGACTGGGAAGATATCTGCACGGATCAGGATCGGGCAAAAACCAAACTGCTGCTGAATTTTGAGCGCGTTAACCGTGTGCTTTCCACCCGACTGTTTAATACGCCAGATAAATGGGGCGCTTATACCGACACGCTGGTTGACCGTGTTAATCGCTATTTTATGGCGCACGACACCGTCGTGACCTCACGTATGCATGGCCATATTCTGTGCTGCCTGCTGGGGGTGAAAACCAAACTGCTGGATAACTCCTACGGCAAAAACTCCGGCTATTATGCGTCATGGACCAAAGATGTACCTGACTGCGAGCTAATCACCTTATGACACAAGAGATAACGACGCCTAAACTTTCCGTCATTATTCCTGTTTATAACGTGCTGGATTACGTACAGGAAGCTGTCGATTCCATTCTTCATCAGTCGGTTGCACCCTATGAAGTCATCATCGTGGATGATGGTTCCACGGATGGTTCGGGTGATTTAGTTGAGACGTTATATGGTTCGCATCCGCTGGTGAAGATTATTCACACGCCGAATGGTGGTCTGGGGGAGGCGCGTAATGTCGGCACGCGCGCCGCCACCGGTGATTATATCTACTACTTCGATTCGGATGATGTTTCTGTTGATGGCCTGATTGCCGAATTTTACGCCACACTGGCGAATAATCCGGATATGGATATCTTCGCTTTCTCCGCCGAATCCTTTGAAGATCCGCTGGGGAAAGCGAAACAGGATGCCAGCCAGCAGCGGGTTCGGCTGATTTCATACCGTCGCCGTATGGAACGGGTATTTGCCAGCGGCGAGCAGGCATTCAATGAGCTGTCGAAAATTGATGCTTTTATCCCCAATGCCTGGCTGTATATTTATGCACGCCGTCTGCAGACGCAGCATCAGCTCTTCTTCCTGCCGATCATCCATGAAGATGAGGAATTCAGTCCGCGGCTGTTCTTTGTCGCCGGTAAAGTCTGTGTCACCGATAAAGTCTTTTTCCAGCGCCGTGTGCGTATGGGATCGATTATGCAGAGTTCGCGTACCGAGAAAAATGCCATCGGTTATCTGCGCGCCTGTGATGCGCTGGAAGGCGTGGTCAGTCGGGCGTCAGAGCAGGCCACGTTGAGGAATATCCGTGCACGGATCGTCAAAAACATTCTCAATGTCATTGGTGTGGCGAAACGATCGGGTGTGACATTTACCGCGAAGACGCAGGGTGAATTAGACACACTGGCGAAACGCTATCGTAATCTGGATATCATGCTGGCGGAGAATAACTACTTTGCCTGGCGGGTGTTCAATTTTGCCCTGAAGCGTCTGAAGCTTCGTGCCTGAGAAGAGAATAAAAGCCCGTCAGTAATCATAACTGACGGGCTTTTTTTTATGCCGGCTTGAGGGTTTTCTGATCGGTCAGGCTGAGCCATGGTGCATCAGGCGCATCGCCCAGTGCTACCAGGATGCGTTGATTCGATAATACGATATTCTTCCCGGCATATTTGCTGCGCTGATTTAGCGCTGAACTGATGCTGTTCACCTGTGCTTCGGTATACGCCAGCTGGCTGGCAATACCGATATTCCCTTCCACATGCCAGCTCACCTCCGGTGACGTGGTGCCGGAATAATGCAGCGGCAGTTTTTTATCACCGCGTGCAACATTATTGGTCACCAGCAGGTTCTGTTTAATATTGCTCAGCGAGGCAAAGGTATCTGTTGCTTCGACCGTGGTATTGGAGATGGAGAGCTGCTGCAAGTTCGCTACCTTGAAACCACTGGTGACACCGCTATAAAAATCACCATCGATCTGGATGCTGCCGCCGGAACCGTGAATAATCTGTACACCGGTATCGGTGCCGGCACATTCATGAATACAGTTACTGCTGAAAAGAGTCGTTTCTTCGCGTGCAACCAGCGAAATGGCGCGGCCAAATCCTTTGGTATGCAGATTCTGGATACGCACTGATTTCGGCTTGTTCAGATACACCGCGATATTGTCCGTTGAACCATCGTTAATCATATTGCCGGAGAGGGTGATATCGTGATCGCCAATTTGTGACGCGATAGCGAAGCCGCTGGCGCGTGCATCTTTGCTCAGCCAGACGTTGCTGCTGATTTTCACGCCTTCGTTATAGTTCAGAACGGCCGTCCCTGCTTTTACCGGCCGCCAGGCCTGACCATTTTTATTGTCCGGCCCGGTGGTGAAGCGGATAGTATTTTCAACGATGATATTTTTGCACTGGGTGTAGGATTCGCCCCACCAGGTCGCGCCGCCCATTGAGACATTGCCCATCGACACGCCATTGGTGATATTTTCAAAAGCAAAATGGCGGCGAAATGCCCCCTGCGCCATATTGTTCATGAAAATAATGTCTTTATGGTCGAAATCGCGTTTTACCTTCGGTGTGTGAGGTAAACCTTCAGCATGGAAGGCAATACGGGCATCTTCGCCAGCTTTCAGATACGCATGGTTGCCGGTAAGGATGGTGCCGGAACCCCAGATAGAGACTGCATCGCCGCGATCCTCGCCAAGATTCGATTTGAGATCGGACATGCCTGGCCCGGCTCCGAGACACTCAAGGAACCAGTTGTCGATAATCTTGGTGCCATATGCGCCAAAACTGGCCTGCGCCACCACAGACTGCAGCATGCGGTAAAAATAGCTGTTGGAGATTTCGCAAAAATTAGCGGCAATCATCACGCCGCCCTGACGCCCGCCACGCGCCGTTTTCAGCAGCAGCGGATTATCGAGCACCAGCCCGTGCAGACGTGTCGCTTCTGCATGTAATTCAAACAGGTATTTACTCTGCATTCCCGGCAGCGGGGTAATCAGGCAGTTGGATCGCCCTTCAATCAGCTGGTTTTTCATGGTCAGCTTAATGCTGTCCGAGACACTGACAGGCGTATCAATGGTGAGATATTTTTTATCTTCCACCAGCTGCTGCAGGGCGGCAAAATTATCCTGCAGTTCACCGCGGGTACGGCTGACATCATTGCGCACTTTGGCCCATGATGTGGTGGCATGATCAAGGATCACGCCTGGCGCCATGCCCTGAATGAGAGCGTCATCCAGCTTTGAGGGCGGGGCGGGCGTAACGGGAGGTGTGGGCGTCAGGTCACTGCTGCGGGCAAAACCCGATGCGGCACCCAGTACGGCAGTCGAGGCCAGTATTTTGCCGATCATTTTTCGGCGTGAGAATGTTGTGGCTTCTGGTGGCGTTAATGGCTTATTTTCTTTCATTGTTTGACCCGTAGTGGTTATGGCAAGAAATAAGTGAGATTCTATTATTAAGTCAGATTGTCTTGCGGGAAAGTTAAATAAAGTAAAGTGCTGTCATAAATGTGTGAATAAGCATTTCGGATTGTCATCTCTGTAATTAGGATATTTCCCATTGGATGCAGGTGAAGGAAATAATAAAGGATGGCTTGCGCCATCCTTTATTATTAAGCAATTTTCTTTTCCGGGGTGAGCCGTCGATGTTTCAACAGCCGGGTCAGCGGTTGCTCGATATACTGATAACAGAGCCAGCCAACGATGATTGCCGCACCGGTCAGTAACAGTGTGAAGAGCGTGGCATGCTCGCTCAGGCCCAGTTTGCGCAGGATCATCGCTGCCGGGCTGAGGACAAACGGATGCGCCAGATATAATGAGAAGGAACTGTCACCGAGGCGTTCAAAGGCGCGGAAAAACAGGTTATCACTGTTGCGGAACAACTCTTCAAAACGCACCAGGCCAATAAATACGCACAGCATCGGCAGGCCGCCGCTAACGACGCGGTGGAACGGTGTTTCGACTTCTCCCCAGTTATTCTGCGCGACTAAAGCGGCCACACCACCGATTAACAGCAGCAGGGCGACAGATTTCGGCAGGTTCATGCGCTTCAGCACATGGAAGGCGAAAATCCCCATCACAAACTCCAGCAGCAGCTTGTCGAGGAAGAATTTACCCCAGGAATTTTCCGGCTGAATGATAAACCCGGCCAGCACCAGCAGGGCAATCATGGCGGTGATCATCAGGCCACGCTGGTGGGTTTTGATCAGTAATGACGCGCCGAAAATCAGATAGAAGAAGAACTCATAACGCAGGGTCCAGCCATTATCAACCAGATAACGTGCGCCATTTGGTGCCAGCAGATACGAGGCCCAGACACTGGTCACGCCCCCCCCTGCGTTAACCATTCCCGGCGCCGCGATAAACACCACCAGCGCGGCACAGGTGATCAGCCAGTAGAGGGGCAGTATGCGGATAATACGGGCGCTCATAAACTTGCTGAACGTGACATCCTTGTTCCAGGTGGTGTGGCACATGATGAAGCCGGAGATAATAAAGAACAAATCGACGCCAAAATAGCCGATATGGTAGCCGCTCAATGCGCCGTTTCCGTATTGTCCGCCTTTTATTTCAATATGATGTAACACGACCATCAGGGCAGCGATGCCGCGGAGATACTGTACGGAATAAATCATTAGCATTACTCAGCTTAAAGACAACGTTTTTTCAGCTTAACACAGGGTAAAAATGGGTGATATCACGCTCAGGCAATGCTATTCATTTTCAGATAATGTCTATATTTTGCTGTTAATTTATATCCAGTCACGACAGGTTTACATGTACTGAGTCTGATGCTTAATTGTCTGTTTTAGCGTTCCGTTTACCTGCACAATAATAGTCTGTTAATTTTTCAGATTAAGATTATAGTTGGCGATCATGCCGTTAATGCATAATGCGTGAATGTCTTCACATCAAAATATGGAAAAAATATGACCAAGCTTAAAGCAGTTATCCCGGTTGCGGGTCTCGGTATGCATATGCTCCCTGCTACAAAAGCCATTCCTAAAGAGATGCTGCCTATCGTTGATAAGCCGATGATTCAGTACATTATCGACGAGTGTGTTGCGGCGGGCATCAAGGAAATCGTGCTGGTCACCCACGCTTCCAAAAACGCGGTTGAAAACCATTTTGATACCTCTTATGAACTTGAAGCGCTGCTTGAAGCACGCGTCAAGCGCCAGCTCCTGAGTGAAGTACAGTCCATTTGTCCGCCGGGCGTGACCATTATGAACGTGCGCCAGGCGCAACCACTGGGACTCGGCCACTCTGTGCTCTGTGCCCGTCCGATGATTGGCGACAATCCTTTTGTGGTCGTGCTCCCGGATGTGCTGTTAGATGATTCCACTGCCGACCAGCTGCGTTATAATCTTGCCGCTATGGTTGCGCGTTTCGAAGAAACGGGACGCAGTCAGGTATTGGCAAAACGTATGCCAGACGCCGATCTTTCTGAGTACTCGGTGATTGTGACCGACGAAAGCCTGGAAAACGAAGGGCAGGTTGCCGCCATTACTGAATTTGTTGAGAAGCCGGAGAATGTGCAGAGTCACGGCTCCGATCTGGCAGCAGTTGGGCGCTACGTGCTTTCTGGTGACATCTGGTCTGAACTGGAAAAACTGGAACCCGGAGCCTGGGGCCGTTTCCAGCTGACCGATGCGATCGCGAATCTGAGCAAAACGAAGCCGGTCGATGCCTGCCTTATGACCGGACGCAGTTTCGACTGTGGCCGTAAACTGGGCTATATGCAGGCGTTTGTATCCTATGGCCTGCGTAACAACGCACAGGGTCGCGAGTTCCGCGAAAAAATTCAGCAGCTTCTGGCAAAATAATAATCCAATCTTACCGCCGTATCCTGGATACGGCTGAAAGGAGTTCAGATGGCTATTTTGGTAACGGGGGGGGCAGGTTATATCGGTTCCCATACCGTGCTGGCGCTGTTACAGCGCGGCGATGATGTCGTGGTACTGGATAATCTGAGCAATGCGTCACGTGAATCTGTCAACCGTGTCGAGAAGCTGACAGGAAAACAAGCAGCCTTCGTCGAAGGGGATATCCTCGATCGCGCCTGTCTGCGTGATATTTTCTCGCGTTACAGCATCAGTGCGGTGATCCATTTCGCCGGGCTGAAAGCGGTTGGCGAGTCGACGCGCATGCCACTGGAATATTACGAGAATAACGTATCCGGGACCGTGGTGTTGCTGGAAGAGATGCGCAACGCAGGCATTTATCAGTTTATTTTCAGCTCTTCCGCCACCGTATATGGTGCCAATGCGCCGGTGCCTTATGTGGAAACTACGCCGATTGGCGGCACGACCAGCCCATATGGTACATCTAAACTGATGGTTGAGCAGGTGCTGCAGGATTACGCCAAAGCTGACAGTAATGTCAAAACCATTGCGCTGCGCTACTTCAACCCGGTGGGCGCGCATGAGTCGGGCGAGATTGGTGAAGACCCGAACGGCATCCCTAACAATCTGTTGCCTTATATTGCACAGGTTGCGATTGGCCGGCTGGAGAAGCTGGGGGTTTTCGGCGGTGATTATGACACCAAAGATGGCACTGGTGTGCGTGACTATATCCACGTGATGGATCTGGCAGAAGGGCACCTGAAAGCGCTGGATCATCTGGCGAAGATTGATGGCTACAAGGCGTACAACCTCGGTGCTGGCAAAGGTTATTCCGTGCTCGAGATGATTAAGGCGTTTGAGAAAGCGTCTGGTCGTGCGGTGCCTTATGATGTCAAACCACGCCGGGATGGCGATCTGCCGGCTTTCTGGGCTGATGCCACACTGGCGGATAACGAGCTGGACTGGCGGGTGACGCGCGGTATCGATGAGATGATGCGCGATACCTGGAACTGGCAGTCGAAGAATCCGAAGGGTTATAAGTAGTCGTTAGTCGTTCTCTTGCTGAAAGCCCTCCTTCGCGTTGCGGGGGAGGGCTTTTCGTTTTTAAGTCTGTAACGCATGACATAATGAGAGAGAATCTGACGATTTCGTTTGGGAAATAGTCAATTGGTCTGCCTGGGTAAGATTCTTCTTGGGATTGATGTAGAATATCCCTACTCTAAACTTGCCTGAAATGAGCCAGGTGAGAGGTATGATGCTGGTTTGATGCAGCGATAGTGGTCGGACAGATGCAAGCCGATACACCCGATATCCGCATCTCCAGCCGGAGATAAAACGCACTCTGTTACCGTATACAATCCGCGGTAGTAACTACAGCGACTGGTTGCTGGAAGCCAGGGGCGGTAGCGTGGTCGTTTTTATCTAACTTTAAAGAATTGAATTGCGTAGGCTCACTCTTGTATGAAGAAAGTGATTACTTTTGGTACATTTGATGTTTTCCATGTCGGCCATATTAATATCCTCGAACGTGCGGCGTCCTATGGCGATTACCTGGTAGTTGGCGTTTCTTCTGATGATCTCAATTTTAGCAAAAAAAATCGCTATCCTATCTATAGTCAACAGGATCGCATGCGGATAATTAGCTCCCTGAAATTTGTAAGTGATGTTTTTCTTGAAGAGTCACTCGAAAAGAAACTTGAGTATATTCAGGAGCATGGTGCAAGTGTGCTTGTCATGGGTGATGACTGGGAAGGGCGCTTTGACTGGGTGAAAGATGCTTGCGAAGTCATTTATCTTCCAAGGACACCTTCAATATCAACGACTGAGATAATTGAAGTTGTGAGGTCAATTGCGAAATGAGCTGTAAGAAAAAAGTTGTTCGCTGGATGAAATTAGTCGCCAGTGTAATTAATGGTTTAATACCTAAGAATCAAAAAAAGGTGGTTTTTAAAAGTCGCCCTGATTTTTCTGGCAATGCAAAGGCATTTAGCGATTATTTAAGTAAACATAAGAAAGGTTTTGAAGTTATCTGGATAGTTGAACGTGAACATGATTTTCCGCCTGGCCCTGAAAAATTTGTAAAAAAAGGCTCATTGAGCGCTTTGCTACATTATGTCACCAGCAGATATGTTGTAACCACACATAATGAAATGATTGGCACGAAGGCAAACTCTCAGGTTTACATCAGCTTATGGCATGGTATGCCGCTGAAGAAAATATGTTACCTTGGTGAGTATGATCATCAGGGAATGGAGGATTTTTCGGCAAACAGAATTGCAACTTCAGAGGTTATGCGGGCAATAATATCTGCAAGTTTCCGGGAAAAAGCGAATAACGTGTATATCACAGGTCAGCCAAGAAATGATTTTCTGTTTCATCAGCAAGAGATGAGATTTCCTGGTAAGTCGGACAGGAAATCAATTTTGTACGCGCCAACCTTCAGAGAAAATCAGGAAGCTACTGCTTACTCGGATGGCGCAGGAATTTCGGAAAATAATTTTTTGCGAGTTACTGATTTCGATATGGCTGTCTTAGATGATTTCCTTGAAAAAAACAATGCTCGGTTATTTATCAAATTGCATCCTTATGAAGAAAATTCATTCATTGATGTAAATCTGACCAAAAATATTAAAGTTATAAAAACGGCTGTTTTACAGGAAAATAATCTCGATATTAATCATGTGCTACGCGATATAGATATCCTCGTTACTGATTACTCCTCTATGTATTTTGACTATATGTTGCTGAATCGTCCGATTTGTTTCCTGACTCCCGACTTGCAGTCTTATGCAAGTTCACGTGGAGGATTTACGTTACAACCGGTCGACTGGTGGATGCCTGGTGCCCATGTTCAGACCCAACAGGCCTTGCAGGAAGAATTAGGGAAATTACTCTGTGGTCATGATGACTACCTGAAACATAGAGAAAGAGTGGATAACATTATAAACCTTTATAAAGATGGGAAAAATAGTGAGCGTGTGTTCGAACAGTTTTTCCACTGATAACCGTAAAAGAATCGCTGTTAATATATTACTCGGTGATGTTTCAGCGAAGGGGGGGATTGAACGAGTATCCATTTCTCTCGCTAACGCACTTGCAGATAATTATTACGTTAAAATAATTAGCTTATATCAAAGCAGACACTCTCTGCCTTTCAAGATTTCGGATAGCGTCACATTACAAGTGCTTGAAAGTAGCTATGAAGAAAGTATGTATAATCGCAAAAGAGGGTTATTTTCTGGTCTCTTTTTTGATTTTGTCTACATTTTACGTAAGAAGAAAAAACTTTCTCTGTTTTGTCATAGTGATAGTGTAACTATATCGTGTGACACAAAAATGACACTCCTGGCAAAATTGTCAGGGTGTAAGAATGTTATAGCAATTGAACATTTTGAGTATGACACAATAAATTCTTTGCTGAAATCTATCCGGAAGATTTTATATAGAAAGATTTCAGCCGTTGTGACTCTGACTCATGAAGATAAAGATAAATATTTTTGGCTGGATCAGCGCCAGCATAAAATAATCCCTAACATTGTTGAATCACCTGAAGTGATATTGCCAGATAGCGAGAGAGAAAATACTGTTCTTGCGGTTGGGCGTTTTGTTGAGCAGAAAGGATTTGATTTATTAATCGATGCCTGGTCTGCAATTCCGGAAAGTAACTGGACATTAAAGATCATTGGCGATGGACCAGGTAAAAATAGCCTGGAAGACATGATAAAAAAAATGGGGGTGAAAAAAGTCTCCCTGGAACCTTTCAAAGAAAATATTTCCGAAGATTATCAGCGTGCCAAAATATTTGTCCTTTCCTCTCGTTATGAAGGACTGGGAATGGTATTGATTGAGGCCTTGGCTAATGGATTAGCATGCGTGAGTTTCGATTGTCCGGCAGGGCCAAAAACCATTTTGAATAAGAGTAATGGCATATTGGTTGAAGCCGAAAATACAAAAAAATTATCCGCTGCGCTGATGAGTCTGATGGATGATGAGCGGTTACGATTAAAATATTCGGCCTGTGCACCTGGAAGTATCAGTGAATACAGGAAGAAACAAGTGTTAATGAATTGGGAAAAACTTATAGAACAGGTTGTTTCATGAAGGTTTATGATTTTATCTTTATTACCAATATTCCTGCATTTTATAAAGTAAACTTATTCAATCAGCTAGCGCAGCATTGCAGCCTGAAAGTGATATTTATCTCGCGTACCTCGAAAATACGTGATGCGGATTTTTATAATTATTCCCAAAACTTTGATGCTGAATACATTTGTAACGAGGATTTTGAAGACCGCAATCCACTATATACACTAATAAAAATATATAAGATAATCAAAAAAAGTCAGTTCAATATGTTAGTCTTTCCTGGATGGGAAATTAAAGAGTTGTTTTTTATTTCTCTATTAAATGAAAGAAAGAAAAATGCGGTTGTTATTGAAAGTAGTATAAATGAGACAGTAATGCATGGCTATGCATGGTCACTGAAAAAAAATTATCTTAAGAGAATGGGGACAGCTTTTCCTTCCGGAAAGTTGCAGGCTGCTATTCTCGACAAAATAAGATATGGTGGCGAAGTTATTATCACTCATGGCGTCGGAATTTCTAATTATACCTGGCTATCTGAAAAAAAACTTCCGACGACTAATAACGGGAGTTTACTAAATTATCTCTATGTTGGAAGGCTGTCATCGGAAAAAAACCTGATATCGGTGATTAAAACTTTCAACCAACGAAAAGAAAAATTAACGATAGTAGGTACCGGTCCAGAAGAAAAAGAGCTTCGTCATCTTGCTGGTAATAATATACGTTTTCTTGGCTACATTAATAATAAAGAATTAGAACGAGTTTATCAGGCAGCTGATGTATTTATTTTGCCTTCACGTTCAGAACCCTGGGGATTGGTGATCGATGAGGCATTATCATTTTCTTTACCGATTATTGCCAGCAACAAAGTTGGTTGTATCGATGACTTAGTGTCACATGGTAATGGATTGATTTTTGATATAGATAAACCTCATTCCGTTATTGAATGCATGGATAAAATGCAGAAAAAATATTTATACTATGCTGCTAATGCACAAAAAATTGATATGGGTGCTATTTACCAAAAGCAAGTTGCTTCATATTTAACATTAAAAGCCGATAATGAAATATAAAACCATTAAGGATTTCTTTAATTACGCTCTTGGTGATATATTCGTCAAGGGTTTCTTGTTTATTTCATTACCGTTGTTATCCCGGATTCTGGATCCTGTACAGTACGGAAATTTATCGCTGATCAATACAGCGATTATGATTGTTTATGTCTTCGTTAGTTTGAATCTGCAAAATGCGGTGACGAACAGATACATGATTAGTAGTGAAGGGTTTAGTAATTATCTATTTAGCATAATTTGTTTCATCATACCCTTCCAGGGATTATTGTTGCTGACTGAGAAATTATATTCGGGATATGTCAGCTCTCTCCTGGGAATTAAAGAGAGGGATTTTTTTTGGGTATTGTTAATATGTATTATGCTTTCATATGTTTTTATTTATACTTGCTACCTTCAGGCTTCCCGGCAAAGTAAAAAATATGTAGTTTTTAATATATTCTCTAAGCTGAGTGAAATTATTATTATATTCATATTCGCCTATTCACTAACTGAAAATGAATACATGTCAAAAATATATGCACAAATGATTGTCAACATCATTTTGTGTCTGTATGTAGGATATAATTTATGGCGTCTGAGTAAGGGCACTTTCAGTTCATCTTTACTAAAAGAGGCTTTGATATTCTCATTGCCATTAATTGTTCATGTGCTGTCAAACTCTCTTTTATCACAAGCCGATCGATTGATAATAAATAAATTACTGGGAACCTATTCAGCTGGTATATACTCTTTTGCCTATAATTTAGGTATGTGCGTTATTGTCATTATTATGGCATGGAATTCATCATGGCAACCGAAATTATACAAGCTGATCGCGAATAATGATGTTGTTACGGTCAGAAAAACAACTTATAGTAGCAGTGTTCTGGTTTTCATCTGCTGTATATGTGGCATGCTCTTCTCTAAGGAGATGGTTGTTTTCTTTGCCAGTGAACAATATTATTCAAGTATTGATTTATTGCCTATTATTATTATGGGTAATGCTGTTATTCATATGTACCTGGTCTATGTCAACTTTGTTTTTTACCAGAAAAAATCGATCCTTATTTCATGTGCAACGTTGATTGCATTATTTATTAACATTGTTCTTAATTATTATATGATCCCTGTGTTGGGCATTATAGGTTCAGCATGGGCGACTGTTGTGGCTTATATTGTTCTTGCTATCCTGCATTATTTCTCAGCCACTTATTTTACAAAGAACAATATTATTCCATTGCGATACTTGGTTTTTTACGTGGCTGGGTTAATGCTTTTTTATCCTGTTGTTGTAATGTTAAATCACTACGATTTCCTCTATGCATTAATAATAAAAGTTTTTTTGCTTCTCTTGATGATGTTTTTTATTTTCAGAAGTCGTATTATCAAAAACCTAAGTGATTGATATGAGTGTTAGGGAAGGTGCGATTTAATCATTCAAAGTTCTGTTCATGACTACAATGATTGCCGTTCATCTATCGTTTTCAGT
>NZ_CBFFRK010000037.1:0-34387 GCF_965644245.1 Erwinia sp. V71 | reverse complement strand
TACAGCTCAGCTAAGGTAAGGCTAATACAGCTAAGGACTCCACTGAACCCCACCGATTAAATCGCACCTTCCTTAGGTAGTAACTTATAACGTATGAGGTCTATTGCGGTGAAATGTGGAAAGCCGAGTTCGTCTACTGTGCAAAACATATTTCTCATAATCATTTCCTTATGAATTAAAACTCCTGCTGCAGAGGTGGTAATAATATGGTTACGGGCTGAAGAATGTCATCATGAAATTTAAAAATTGTGATTTCCGACAATGTTTTCAGGTGTATTACATCAGGAAAATAAACCCGAGGTTACAAACATTCCTGCGTTCACCTAACTGCAACAATCCCACGTTATCGTCAGGCAACTAACACTCTGGTGAGTTGCCCTGGCGTTATGTCTGCAATCGAAATTAAACATCTGTCGAAATCCTTTGGTACGCAACGCGTGCTGCAGGATGTCTCTCTGCATATTCAGCATGGTGAGTTTGTGGCGGTGCTTGGCCCGTCGGGCTGCGGCAAGACCACGCTGCTGCGTACGCTGGCCGGTTTTGAAACCATTGATGACGGCACGATTACCGTCGGCGATCGTCTTTACTCCTCTTCTGCAACCCACTTACCGCCGGAAAAACGCCAGCTCGGCATTGTCTTCCAGAGCTATGCGCTGTGGCCGCATATGAGCGTGGCGGAGAATATCGCTTACAGCCTGAAAGTGAACGGTGTCGCGACAGCGGAACGCCAGCAGCGTACCCACAGTGCGCTGGAACTGGTAGGACTGAGCGGCTATGGCGAGCGTAACCCGGCGGATCTCTCCGGTGGTCAGCGGCAGCGTGTGGCGCTGGCGCGTTGTCTGGTGGCGCGCCCGGAAGTGGTGCTGCTCGATGAGCCGTTAGCCAACCTTGATGTGCATCTGCGGGCGGCGATGGAAGAGCAATTTGCCCGTTTTCATCGCCACACTGGCGCGACCTTACTCTATATCACCCATGACCAGCAGGAAGCGATGGCGATTGCCGATCGCGTGGTGGTGATGGATGCCGGGCGGGTGATGCAGTTCGCCACGCCAGAAACGTTATATCGCGAACCCGCCAACGAGATGGTGGCGCGTTTTATTGATGATGGTCGGGTGATCGATGTCAGCGATGTCGAGCCGGACCATCAGGGCCACGCCTGGGTCACTCTGCTGGGTGCCCGCCTGCGGCTGCGGGCGCGTGCCGATCAGCCGGTCACGCCACAGGCAAAAGTCTGCCTGCACGCCGCGGATCTGCGGCTGGCGCGTGACGACGAACCCGGTTTTGCAGTGCGTATTCAGCGCCTGATTTATCGCGGTGGCTACAGCCAACTGGACACAGAGCCAGACGCTGGCGGCAGCCGTTTAACCCTGCACCTGACTGATGCGCAACATCTGCGCTGCGGCGATCGGCTGAGGCTGACCGCTGATGATGGTTGGGTGATCCCCACAGCACGCTAATTTGCTTATTTAAGGATACCTGCTCCATGTATAAATTACGCACCAGCCTGAAAGCGCTACTGATTTTAACCGGCTCCCTGTTGTCTGCCTCCTCGTTTGCCGCCGATGGCAAACTGGTGGTGTATACCTCGCAGGCGCCGGAAATTGCCCAGCAGACGATTGATGCGTTTAAAGCAGCAAACCCGGGAATCGACGTCGAGTGGACGCGTAACGGCACCACGCAATTAATGAATGTGCTGCGTACCGAAATGATGAGCGGCCAGGTGAAAGCCGATGTGCTGCTGGTGGCTGATGCCATCAACCTTGGCGCGTTAAAAGAGCAGGGCAAACTGATGGCGTATGCCGATGCGCCGCTCAGCAATATCAGCGCCAGTTTCTACGACAAAGATAAAACCTGGTTTGGCACCAAAATTATCGCCACGGTAATTGGTTACAACACCAAAAATGCCCAGCCTGTTGACAGCTGGATGGCGCTGACCGATGCCAGCAATAAAGGCCAGGTGGCGGTGCCGAGCCCGCTCTATTCCGGCGCAGCGTTGTATCACCTGCACACGGCCATCAATACCCCGGATATCGGCTGGAACTTCTACCAGAAACTGGCGGCAAACGGCGTGACGCCTGAAGGCGGCAATGGTCCGGCGCTGAAAGCGGTCGCCAGCGGTATGGCGAAATATGGCGTAATTACTGACGCCGATATTATTCGTGCGAAGAAGCAGGGCTCGCCAATTGATCTGGTGTACCCGAAAGAGGGCGCGTCGTTTGTGACGGAGCCGGTGGCGATTCTTGCTGGTGCGCACAATGTGCCTGCAGCCAAAGCCTTTGTTGATTTCCTGCTGTCGGAAAAAGGCCAGCAGCTGGTGGCTGAGCAGGGCAACCGCCCGATTGATAAACGTGTCGCTGCACCAGAAGGTTTTGCGCCGATTGACAGCATTAAGCTGTTAACGCTGGATGCGGATAAAGCGGTGAAGGAAGACAAACAGGTGCGCGAGAAATTCACTGAAACCTTTGGTGGATAATTGCCATGAGCTTAGCGCAGGAGTATCCGCGTCGTCCCGCTGTGCGTGCGCTGTACGGGCTGCGCAGTGAAACCAGCGTACTGTGGCTGCTGGCGCTGCTGATTGGTTTACTGTCGATTGCGCCATTGACCCGCCTGATCTGGGCGGCGATTGCGCCAGAGGGCGTGCCGGATATGGCGCGCATCACTCAACTGCTCAGCAGCCCGCGTGTGCTGCGCGCCACCGGCAATACGCTGACCATCGCGCTGGCAGCCACGGCGATGGCCGTGGTACTGGGCACGCTGGCCGCCTGGCTGGTGGCGCTGACCAATATGCGCGCGAAGCAGGCCTGGGTGTTCGCGTTTATCCTGCCGCTGATGATCCCGCCGCAGGTGACGGCGTTAGCCTGGGTGCAGGCGCTGTCGCCATCAAGCTGGGTGGTGGAGGGGCTGAGCAGCATCGGTCTGACGCTATCCGGCGAGGGCAAACAGCCGCTCTATTCGATGTGGGGGATTATCCTGCTGCTGGGCCTGCATAATGCGCCGCTGGTGTTCCTTTCGGTACGTGCCGGTTTGCGGCGTCTGCCTGCTGACCTGGTGGAAGCGGCGCGTATCACCGGTGCGTCGCCGTTGCGGGTAATGATGACGGTGATCCTGCCGCTGGCGCGCCCGGCGATTTTTGCCGGCGCGGCGCTGTCGTTTGTCGCCGCGGCGGGCAACTTCGGTATTCAGGCGATGCTCGGCATTCCAGGACGGGTGCCGACGCTGATTACCCTGATTTACCAGCAACTGAATAATAATGGCGCGGACGCTCTGCCGGATCTGGCGCTGCTGTCGTTACTGATTGCGGTGATTACCGTTGGCGGTATGGTGCTGAGCCGGCTACTGGGCGGGCGGCGCGATGTGCGCGTGACCGGTACGCCGCGCCAGCTGCAGCAGCCGCTGGGACACTGGCGTCTGCCGGTCGAGATGCTGGTATGGGTGGCGATTATTTTAACTCTGGTGCTGCCACTGTCGGCGCTGGTAACCACTTCACTGACCAGCGGTTTCGGTCAGGCGCTGAACGGGAATACGTTGACATGGCTGAATTACCGCAATGCACTGTTTGATTACCCGGCGGTGCGTAATGCTTTTGTCACCAGCCTCGGCCTGACTCTGCTGGCAGTGGTGATCCTGACGGTGATGGCGCTGTTTATGGCCTTCTTCCTCACCTGGCAGCGCACGCGGTTGGTACGGGTGCTGGAGCTGTCGAGCGAACTGGCATACGCCCTGCCGGGCATTGTGATTGGTATCGCTGCCATTCTGTTTTTCCTGAAGCCGTTGCCGCTGGTGAATATCAGCCTGTATGGCACGGTGTGGATTATTCTTGCTGCCTATTTATCGAATTTCCTGGCGCTGGTATTACGCCCAACGCTGGCGGGTTTTGCCCAGATTGAGCGCTCGCTGGACGAAGCCGCGCAGCTGGCCGGTGCCGGTTTCCTGCGCCGGATGCGCGATATTTTGCTGCCACTGGCCGCCCCTTCCGCGATGGCAGGAGCGATTCTGGTGTTCCTGACCGCGCTGAATGAAATTCAGGTGTCGATCCTGCTGGTGACCGCTAACAGCCAGACGCTGGGACCCATGATTGTGGCGCTGGACGAAGGCGGCTCGTCAACGCTGGCGGCAGCGGTGGGTTGCCTGATGATTGTCGTGGTGCTGCTGTTTATGTTGCTGGCATCGCGCGTGGCGAAACGGCTACCGGAAGGGGTGCTGCCATGGCAAGTCTGACCGTCATCAGTGGCGTGGGCGATAAACTGCCCGCGGCATTTCTGGTGGAGCTGCACGGTTTTCGTCTGCTGTTTGATTTGGGCGAAGGGCCGCAGGCAGGCGTACGGCCGGATATCCGCGGACTGGGGAAAATTGACGCTATCTGCCTGTCACATTCGCATGAGGATCACACTGGCGCGCTGGATTACCGCGCACAGTTAGGCAATCCACCGGTATTTGCCACGGCGCAAACCTGGCAGCAACTGCCGGAGACGGTGATGGCGGTGTGCGAGCGCCAGCTGCTGCCGCTCAAAGGCCATGCTTCGATCGGCCCGCTGGCGCTGCTGTGTGGGCGCAGCGGTCATGCACCGGGGTCGGTATGGTTTCATCTGCCGGACAGTGGCGGGCTCACTTATATGGGGGACTGGAGCCGCGAATCGCGCCTGCTGCCTTTCGATCTGCCGCCGCCCGCCAGCTTACTGATTACCGATGCCTCGTATGGTGATCGCACCGAACCGCTGGCGCAGCAGATTGGTCGTATTGCCGATGCCGCGCGTGAGGGCGCGGTACTGCCGGTTCCGGCTAATGGCCGTGGGCCGGAAATGGCATTGCAGTTGATGGATCATGGCATCAAAGTGTTGCTGTGCCCGGATGTGCGCCAGGAAGTGGCGCGCCTGCTGAACGAACCCGCCGCGATTGATGCCAGCCTGCAGTTACGTTTACTCGAGTTATTGCACTATCAGCCGCAGCAACCAGACTATACGCAGGGGCAGGTGATTATCGCTACCGGTGCGGTGGCGGACGACGGTCTGGCGGCGCAACTGAGTCAGCGCCGCGGTTTTCGTTTTATCTTCAGCAGCCATGTCGCACCGGGCACGCGGGCGCGGCAGATGCTGGATAGCGAGCAGGCGATCTGGCTGCCATGGAATGTGCATCCGGTGCTGGACGATCAGCTGATGCTGATCCGTGCCACCCGTGCGCGCGAAGTGGTGGCGGCGTTTGTGCCGGAAGCGCACACCCGCCAGTTGTCGTCGTTGTCACCGGCTCGCCTGAACTGGCAAAACCGTATCACTTTTTAGGGCGCAGAGATGTTACTCAGTGAAGATGCCCGCCGTCAGGCGGAAAAAGAGCAGGATAAACAGGCGGTATTACTGCGTGCGGCACCGTTACCCGGTGGCGAGCGCTGGCTGTGGCTGGGCAATCTGCCCGCGGCGCAGGATGGTGCATTGCTGTTGCAGAGTGGTATCACCTCGACGCTGAATCTGGCGGTAAACCTGCATCCGGAAGCATTAACGCTCGGTGATGGCACGGTGGTCCGGCGTACGCAGGTCGGGCTGATTGATGGCGCGGGCAATCACGCCAATCATCTGCTGGCAGGGGTACTGGCGCTGGATGGCATGGTGCATCAGGACAGTCCGGGGAAACCTTCTTACCCGCTGCACCGACGTGGCGATATTCTGGTGCACTGCCGCGGCGGGCGTAGCCGCTCGGTGTCGGTGCTGGCACTGTATCTGTATTACACCCAGCCGGAGTGGTATCCGACGGTGCAGGCGGCACTGGCGTATCTGCGTCAGTTGCGCGGCATTGATGAGACTCATCCCTGCCAGCCGTTGATCACACTGGTGTATCAGCTGGCAGAGATGCCATTGCAGGGATTATTCAGATAAGTACGGCGTGGTTATAAATGGTCGCGGCCGTGCGGTTCGTCCCAGTTGAATGCCGGGCCGACGGAAATCACGCCATGCGGGTTAATCGTTTTATGACTGCAGTAATAGTGGTGACGGATATGCTGCAGATCGACCGTTTCCGCGATACCCGGCATCTGGTAAATCTCGCGCAGGAAACCATTCAGATTGCGGTAATCACCAATGCGGTGTTTGTCGCACTTAAAGTGGGTGACGTACACCGGATCGAAGCGTACCAGCGTGGTCCACAGGCGCAGATCGGCTTCGGTCAGACGGTTGCCGGTCAGATAACGTTGCTGTCCCAGTATCTGCTCAAGGCGATCCAGCGAGTTAAACAGTGCAGTGACGGCTTCATCGTAAGCCTCCTGCGAGGTGGCAAAACCACTCTTGTACACACCGTTATTGACGGTGTCATACACCCAGCTGTTCACTTCATCAATCTGCGCACGCAGTTCTGCCGGGTAGTAATCACCTGCACGCGCACCCACCGCATCGAACGCTGAGTTAAACATGCGAATAATATCCGCAGATTCATTGCTGACGATGGTGTGCTGCTGTTTGTCCCACAGTACAGGTACTGTCACGCGGCCGGTGTAATTTTTATCCGCATGCAGATAGAGCTGATAAAGAAATTCGTTTTGATGCAGGCTGTCACCGGTAGCGGCCGGGAAGTTGTCATCGAAGGTCCAGCCGTTTTCCAGCATCAGCGGATGCACCACGGAGACCGGGATACATTCTTCCAGTCCTTTCAGTTTGCGCATCAGCAGGGTGCGGTGTGCCCACGGACAGGCGAGGGACACGTACAGATGGTAGCGGTCACGTTCGGCACGGAAACCGCCGACGCCTGTCGGGCCTGCTTCACCGTCAGCCGTGACCCAGTTACGGAAGGCGGATTCTGAGCGCTTAAAACGTCCGCCGGTGGATTTGGTGTCATACCAGTTATCGTGCCATACACCGTCGATCAGCAGTCCCATAATTCCTCCATAAAAAAAGAAAGCGAGGATGATGTCATCCTCGCTTCAGTATATACCCTAACGTCTTACCACTTTTTGTTGATGATGCGGTCGATGCTGAATGCACCCGGGCCGCTCACTGCCAGCGCCAGGAAACCACCGGCGATGCTGAAGTTTTTCATGAACATCAGCTGGTTGGCGCCTTCAGCAAAGTTGCTGTGGAAAATCAGCGCGGTCAGCACGGTGAAACCGGCAGTGAACAGCGCAGTCGTACGGGTCAGGAAACCGAACAGAATCGCCAGACCGCCGCCAAATTCCAGCAGGATGGTCAGTGGCAGGAAGAAGCCTGGTACGCCCATCGCTTCGATATATTGTTGGGTTCCTGCGTAACCACTGATTTTGCCCCAGCCCGCTACGATAAACAGGATTGGCATCAGGATGCGTGCAACCAGCAGGCCAGTATCTTCTAATTTTTTCATCATCATCTCCAACAGCGATTTTTTTTATTGTTGGCGGACCAGGTCTGCCGGTTAAGTAACAAGGCCCGCGGCGTTAGTGCCGCGGGAGGTCTTTCGTTGGAGGAGATAATAGACGTGAAAAGAAAGGGTTGTAAGCAAGATAAACTGTCGATGTTTTTCAAAAAATATGAATGTAAGTGGTGAGGGATATCTGGGGCGAACGGAGTTTGCTCGTCAGGCCCCTTCCCCCGCTTGGGGGGAAGGGAAAACCACGGGTATTAACCCTGTGGCAGATTCTTGCGAATCAGCCGCCAGGTGCTCCACAACCCGATGCCACGCCGTGCCCAGCGCAGCAGAAAACCCGAGCGACGGCGGCTCTTCGCGGTCCAGATAGCCAGGGCGCTGCTGCCAATCATCAGCCAGCGGCGCGCGCTGACCAGATTCAGCCAGCCACGATCATAGCGGGCAGTGCCAGCCAGCCAGTCACGCCGTGCGGCGCTGAGATCCAGCCGCTGCTGCTGGATAATCCGCAACAGTTCGGCTTTACGCTGCTGGCGTTCGCGTGCGCTCATCGGCGTTCGTCCTCCAGCAGACGGTGATCGGTTTCCAGCTCCTTGCGTGTCGCGCGCAGCAGTGTCGACTGGCGCGATTTGCGCAGCGTCCACAAACCGCAGGAGAGAGCCAGAATAAACAGCACCGCCGTGGTGATGGCAATGGCCATCAGGCGGTACTGGGCATCCACCGCCCAGATGATCAGTACCATCAGGCTCATCAGACCGAAAGCGGTAAACAGCATTGTCAGGCCAACCATCATCAGCAGCTGGATAACATTGGCTTTCTCTTCTTCCAGCTCGACGACGGCCAGCCGCACGCGGGTTTCGATCATGCCGACCAGCGTCGTCAACACACGCTGACCGGCATCAATGATCCCTCTGCCCGGACCGTTACTCTGTTGTGAATCCGCCATTGTTAACGACGCGCCAGCAGGACGCCGAGCACAATACCGACTGCTGCGCCAATCCCCACGCCGTGCCACGGGTTTTCACGCACGTATTCATCCGCCAGCGTGGCGGCTTCACGGGTACTCTGCGCCAGACGTTCACCGGACTCACCCAGGCGCTGACGTGACTGCTCCAGCGTCTCGCGTGCTTTGCTGCGCAGTTTATCCAGCTCGGCTTTGGATTTGTCGGCTGAGGAGCTGAGCACCTCTTCCAGCGTGTCAGACAGGTTTTTCAGTTCGGCGCGCAGATGTTCTGAGGTCGTATCTTTTGACATGAAACACTCCTTATTAGGTATGACGCTGATTAATATGGTGCGGCTTTCGCCTGACTTAATTCTTCACGCGCTTCCGCCAGTTTTTTCTCGCGTTTGGTGATCTTATCGCGATCGCCTTTCGCGCGCGCTTCCTGCAGATCGCGCTCGCGTTCCACAATCTCGGCTTCATGCTGTTTGATTTTGCTCTGATGGGCGCTTTTCAGTTTTGCATCGGTGCAACCGGCACGCGCTTCGGTCAGTGCGCGCTCCAGTCCGTTGACCCGACGCTGGTTCTGATGCTGTTTAGCCAGTTCGATTTCATGCTGAATGGCTCGCTCTTTTTCCAGGCAGAGTGGTTCAGCTGCCATGGCGCCAGCGGAAAACGTGGCGAGAATTGCACAGAGAATATAGCGGCCTTTCATTGGGATTTACCTTCCTTGCGAAAAAACTGGTGTCTGAAAAGGATAGTCAGAAATGGGTGAAAGCTCAAAGTGATGGCGCGTAAGCCGGAATGTTCCTGGCCGCCGGCAGGGGATACCGGCGGCGGATAACGGGTTAACCGACCGACTGCGGATCGAAACCAATACGGCTGAACCAGCTGCTGCTGGCGGAGGTGTCCATCTGCGCGATCTCAAAATCCCACGGCAGCATTTCGCGCAAGGCTTTCTGCGCGGCGGCGCTCTGCTCCTGCGAATCCAGTTTGATCACCAGGGTGTCGTGGTCCGGTGTAATGCTTTTCACGCGGATCCCCTGTGCATTCAGATGCTGCCAGACGTAAAAGCCGTCCGGCAGCGTCACGCCCTGACGTGAGGAGCGGATTTGCAGCGCGGACTCCTGACGCCAGATAGTCGGCATCAGGCTGGCGGCGAGCAGAATAAACGTGGCGAACATCAGCCATGGCAGCAGTCGCCGCTGTGTCAGCCATTTCGCTGAGCTACGCATTATAAACTTCCTTTTTCATCGCCTGTGCCGCGCTTTTTGCGCCACAGCACATACAATGAGCCAAACAGGCCAAACACCAGCAGTACCAGCGGCAGCAGCATCAGGCAGAACATCAGCTGATCTTCGTATTTGCGGAAAATCGGTGTTTTGCCAAGCGCAAAGCCCAGAACCGTCAGAATCAGTACCCACAGCAGTGCACTCATCCAGTTAAAAAACTGGAAACGGGCGTTGTTCAGGCCCGATAAACCGGCGATGGTTGGCAGCAGGGTGCGGACAAACGCAATGAAACGGCCAATTAACAGTGCGGACAGGCCGTGGCGGTGAAACAGACTGTAAGCCCGCTGGTGATACTGGGCGGGCAGATGTGACAGCCATTTCTGCACCGTGACCGTATTACCCAGCCATTTGCCCTGTATATAGCTGACCCAGCACCCCAGGCTGGCGGCGGTGGTCAGGATAAACACGGTCAGCGGGAAATTCATGGTGCCTTTGGCAATCAGCACACCGACCAGGATCAGCAGGCTGTCTCCGGGCAGAAAGGCGGCGGGTAGCAGGCCATTCTCCAGGAACAAAATCATAAAAAGTATGCCGTAGATGGCCCATACCAGCGTCGGGTCGGCAAGGGTCTCAAAATCCTGTTGCCACAATGCATGCAACAACGCTTTCAAAATATCCATTCACAGTTCCTGAACATCATTGTTAAACACGCTTGTCAGCCACAAGCCGGGCATTGATTTTGTTCGTTATGGTTGCCACAACTCGCTGCCGTTCCGGGTTTTTGCCGGGGTGCGTGCATAAAAACGGCATTAAATTTTCACCCTGTCGTAAAGGGTAAGAAAAGGAGATTAACTGTAACAAAATCCCTCAGCCGGAGACAGGGGAAAGTAAGGGTAAAAAGGGTGTTTTACCGTTCAATCGCTTTTGCTTAAAGGAGCTTTACACAGGCTGACATTATTGCCCGCAGGCGTTATTTGCCAGCCGCGTCAGAAAAAGGGTGGGTTATTACGATTTTGCCGACTTTTCCAGCGTGATAACCGGGTTTTCGGCGAACATATAACGATCGACATTAAATTCAAAATCGTCGCTGGTGGCGCGGAACAGCATCTGGCGGGTATTTTCCAGGTGTTGCCACATGGCCAGCTTGCTGGCGGCCGGATCTTTACGCATCAGTGCTTTCAGAATTCGGTCATGATCGTCACACCAGCTTTCGATCGATTTATCGTCGATATGCTCGTGCAGTTTGATCCAGTAGGGGTTGTACAGGCGGTGCAGCCACATTTTTTCCACAATGGCGGCGAGGGCGCTGTTCTGGGTAGCCTGGGCGATCTGCACATGGAATTTCATATCCCATTCCGAGTCACGGAAGCGGTCTTCTTTACGTGCCTGCTCCTGAATCGCCATCAGCTGCACGATATCCTGCCGTGTCACCTGCGTGGCGGCGAATTCCGCCACATTGCTTTCAATCAGCTGGCGCGCCTGCAGCAGTTCAAAAGGGCCAAAACTGGCGAACTCAAGCTGACTGTCGGCGCTAACGCCTTTTTTCTGCTGATTACTGATGACGTGAATACCGGAGCCTTTGCGTACCTCAACATAGCCTTCCACTTCGAGCATGATAATGGCTTCGCGCACCACTGTGCGGCTGACGCCCATCTCTTCGGCGATAAAGCGTTCGGCGGGCAGCTTGTCACCGACCGGGTAATCACCTGCTTCAAGGCGACGTTTCAGCTCACCAGCCAGTTGCTGATAGAGACGGCGTGATTCGCTCAGTTCCATGATCGAGTCTCCGGGGTATAAACACGAGAACAATGGAGTTGTTATACCAGTTTCCTGCCGGATTTTATAGCGCAGCGGCCGAATCCTTTTGGCCGCTGCATGTTTCAGGCTTTTGGCGCCGCGCTTAATGGCGGCAAATCGTGTGATTCGTTTTGCAGTTCAGAAATCGGTTTATTTTTCAGCAGCGTCCAGATTGCCACTGCGCCCAGCAAATCAAACACCGCCAGTGCCGCAAACAGCGGGCTGAAACCGAGGGTATCCGCCAGTGCACCGACCACCAGGGCAAACATGGTGCTGGCAGTCCACGCCGCCATCCCGGTAAGGCCATTGGCGGTAGCGACTTCGTTGCGGCCAAAGACATCAGACGAGAGGGTGATCAGCGCACCAGAAGGTGACTGGTGAGCAAAGCCGCCGACACAGAGCAGCGCAATCGCCACATATGGACTGGTAAACAGGCCGATGGTGCCTGGTGCAATCATCAATACGGCTCCCATGGTGACCACCAGCTTACGCGATACGATCAGATTCACGCCGAAGATGCGCTGGAACAGGGGTGGCAGATAACCGCCGATCACACAACCGAGGTCGGCAAACAGCATCGGCATCCACGCGAACATGGCGATTTCTTTCAGGTTAAAACCGTACACCTTGAACATAAACAGCGGGATCCAGGCGTTAAAGGTGCCCCAGGCCGGTTCCGCCAGAAAGCGCGGCAATGCGATACCCCAGAACTGGCGGTTACGCACGATCTGCCAGGCGGACATTTTCTCGCGGTTATGGGTCTGATGCTGCGCTTCCTGGCCCGACAGGATGTAGTCACGTTCCGTTTCACTCAGTTTTTTCTGGTCTTTCGGGTGTTTGTAAAACACCAGCCAGCACAGCGCCCAGATCATGCTCAGCACGCCGGTAACAATGAATGCCATCTCCCAGCTGTGAGCCACAATCGCCCAGACCACCAGCGGCGGTGCCAGCATCGCACCGATGGAGGAGCCGACATTAAAGTAACCCACCGCAATCGAGCGTTCTTTGGCGGGAAACCACTCGCTGCTGGCTTTCAGACCGGCAGGGATCATTGCCGCTTCGGCAGCGCCGACCGCACCACGGGCGATCGCCAGTCCACCCCAGCTGCCTGCCATCGCGGTGGCGGCGCAGAACAGTGCCCACAGAATGGCGAACATCGCATAACCGATTTTGGTGCCGAGGATATCCAGAATATACCCGGCGACCGGTTGCATAATGGTATAACAGGCTGAGTAAGCCGCCACGATATACGAATACTGCTGGGTGGTGATATGCAGCTCTGTTTCCAGCGTCGGGGCCGCCACCGCAATCGCGTTGCGGGTCAGATACCCCAGGATGGTGCCGATGGTGACCAGTCCGATCATATACCATCGTAACCATTTAATTTTACGCATTTAATACCTCTTCCAGTCTCTGTTTCATGCACCTGTAGCATGTGTTGTTATCTGGAGCGGGACGGCTTACTGCTGGCCTGTCGCCAGCAATACCCGCGAACGTACAGCACGGCTGTACGCCTCAATTTTTTCGACCTTGCCAACCTGCAAAGAGGATTCCTTCCTCTGACGACAGCGGCGCAACGATAACTTGTCATACAGATTTAAAAGTTGAGAGCCATCACAAAAACTACTTTTCCAGTGTGGGATACTGGATCCCGTTGTTTAGTCAGGTGCTTAGCCGCTTGCTGGCTGAAAGAGGTGATAAGTCAGGCGGTAAAGATGCCGCAGATGTGATCTGAATCGCAAAATAATCGCTGCGCGAAGTGAAATTGGTATGATAACTTTTTCTGGCATTAAGGCCGTGCAGCCCAACGTCGAATAAGAGGAAGCAGGTATGTCTCATTTTATGAGCGAAGATTTTTTACTGGATACTGAGTTTGCCCGTCGTCTGTTCCATGAATACGCCGCCCATCAGCCGATTTTCGATTATCACTGTCATCTGCCGCCGCAGCAGATCGCCGAAAATACGCGTTTCAGTAATCTGTATGACATCTGGCTGAAGGGAGATCACTATAAGTGGCGTGCGATGCGCGCGAATGGGGTGCCGGAAGCGCTGTGTACCGGTAATGCCAGCGACCGCGAGAAGTTTGACGCCTGGGCGCGTACTGTGCCGCATACCATTGGTAATCCGCTGTATCACTGGACGCATCTGGAGCTGCGTCGCCCGTTTGGCATCACCAATGTGCTGCTGTCGGAGAAAACGGCGGATGAGATCTGGCAGCGCTGCAATGAACTGCTGGCGCAGGATGCTTTCAGCGCGCGCGGCATTATGACGCAGATGAATGTGAAAATGGTCGGCACCACTGACGATCCGATTGACGATCTGCGCCACCATGCGGCGCTGGCGCGTGACACCCGCTTTACCACCAAAGTGCTGCCTTCCTGGCGGCCGGATAAAGCTTTCAATATTGAAGCGGAAGGCTTTGTTGATTACCTGCAGAAACTGGCGGCCAGCGCCGATGTGGCGATTAGCCGCTTCGACGATCTGCGCCGGGCCCTGAGCAAACGCCTCGATCATTTTGCTGCTCATGGCTGCAAAGTCTCTGACCATGCGCTGGATGTGGTGCTGTTTGCTGAAGCCGATGACGCCACGCTGGATACGATTCTGGCGCGTCGCCTGCAGGGCGCAGTGCCAGATGAACACGAGATCGCCTGCTTTAAAACCGCCGTGCTGGTCTGGCTGGGCGCGGAATATGCCCGCCGTGGCTGGGTGCAGCAGTACCATATTGGCGCGCTGCGCAATAACAACCGCCGCCAGCTGGCGCTGCTGGGGCCGGATGTCGGCTTTGACTCGATTAATGACCGTCCGCTGGCGGAACCGCTGGCGCGTTTACTGGATGCGCAGAACCGCAATAACGCGCTGCCAAAAACTATCCTCTACTGCCTGAATCCACGCGATAACGAAGTGCTGGCGACCATGGCAGGCAATTTCCAGGGCGAAGGTGAGCCAGGCAAGATGCAGTTTGGTTCAGCATGGTGGTTCAACGATCAGCTGGACGGCATGCAACGCCAGATGATCCAGCTGGCCAATATGGGGCTGCTGAGCCGCTTTGTTGGCATGCTGACCGACAGCCGCAGCTTCCTTTCCTATACCCGCCATGAATATTTCCGCCGTCTGCTGTGCCAGATGATTGGCCGCTGGGTGGCGAACGGTGAAGCGCCTGCTGATATCGCGCTGCTGGGTCAGATGGTGGAAAACATCTGCTTTAACAACGCGCGTGATTACTTCGCCATCGAACTTTAACAGGGAGCCGCTATGCAACAGTTAAACCGCCGCCAGTTCGCTGGCCGGCAACATCCCGATCGCATTATTCAGTTTGGCGAGGGCAACTTTCTGCGCGCTTTTGTCGACTGGCAGATCGATCTGCTGAATGAGCACACCGATCTGGATGCCGGGATCGTGGTGGTACGCCCGCTGAACACCAGCACGACCGCCAGCCTGAACGATCAGGATGGTCTGTATACTGCGCTGATCCGCGGTCTGAATGAAAAAGGAGAGGTGGTCAGTGAACCGCGGCTGATCCGTTCGGTCAACCGCGAGATCCACTGCTGGCAGCAGTTTGACGACTACCTGGCGCTGGCGCACGACAGCAATATCCGGCTGGTGTTCTCCAACACCACGGAGGCGGGTATCGCCTGGGAAGAGGCCGATCGGCTGGAGGATCGGCCTGCCAGCAGTTTCTCCGGCAAGCTGACGCAGCTGCTGTATGAGCGTTTCCGCCACTTTAAAGGCGCGGCGGACAAAGGCTGGATCCTGCTGCCGTGCGAACTGATCGACTATAACGGTGATGCGCTGAAAGCGCTGGTACTGCGTTATGCGCAGCACTGGCAACTGCCGCAGGCGTTCAGCCAGTGGCTGGAACTGCACAATACCTTTTGCTCAACGCTGGTGGATCGCATTGTGACCGGCTACCCGCGCGATGAAGTGGAGCAGCTGTGGCAGCAACTCGGTTATCGCGATGATTATCTGGATACGGCGGAAGTCTATTACCAGTTTGTCATTGAAGGACCACGCTGGCTGCGTGAGGAGCTGAGGCTGCATCGCTGGCCGCTGAATATTCGTCTGGTGGAGGATATTAAGCCGTATAAAGAGCAGAAAGTGGCGATTCTTAATGGCGCACATACCGCGCTGGTGCCAGTGGCGTACCTTGCCGGACTGGATACCGTCGGCGACGCAATGAACGATGCGCAAATCGCCGCGTTTGTGGAAGGGGCGCTGCGCGACGAGATTATCCCGGTGCTGGATTTGCCTGCCACGGAACTGCGTGCGTTCGCTGATGCGGTACTGGGCCGCTTCCGCAATCCGTTTATCCGCCATCAGCTGCTGTCGATTGCGCTTAACAGCATGACCAAATTCCGTACCCGTATTCTGCCACAACTGCTCGCCTGCCAGCGGCTGCGCGGTTACTGGCCGCGCCGGCTGACCTTCGCGCTGGCGGCGCTGCTGGTGTTTTACCGCGGACAGCGCGTGGGCGAAACCTATTCACTGCAGGATGATGAACTCTGGCTGGCACGTTTCGCCACGCTGTGGCCACAACTTGATCGCGGTGAAATCACGCCGCAGCATCTGGTGGAAACGGTGCTGGCCGATGAAGCGCACTGGCAACAGGATCTCAGCCAGCTGCCGGGACTGGTGGCGGCAGTGACGGAACAACTGCAGAGCATCGTCAATCGCGGCGTGCGCGCCGCGCTGCAACAACTGGGGTAACCGTGCTATGCAACGCATCATTAAAATTCATCCGCGCGATAACGTCGCCGTAGCGCTCAGTGATGTCGCCGAAGGGGAAACGCTGCAGCTCGACGCGCTGGCGGTCACCCTGAAACAGCCTGTGGCGCGCGGTCATAAATTCGCCCTGCACAACATCGCCGAAGGCGCGCTGGTGACCAAATATGGCCTGCCGATTGGCCATGCGACTCAACCGATTGCGGCCGGGGAGGTGATCCACTCGCATAATGCGCGCACTAACCTGAGCGATCTCGATGAGTATCAGTATCAGCCTGACTTCCCGGCCCTGCCGCCTCAGGCGGCGGATCGGGAGGTGCAGATCTACCGGCGTGCCAGCGGCGAAGTGGGCATCCGCAATGAGTTGTGGATCCTGCCGACGGTCGGCTGCGTCAATGGTATTGCCCGGCAGATCCAGAGCCGATTTTTGCGTGAAACAGAGGATGCCGCGGATATCGATGGCGTGCATCTGTTCAGTCACCCGTTTGGCTGCTCGCAGCTGGGCGAGGATCACGAGAATACCCGCACCATGCTGCAAAACATGGTACGCCACCCCAATGCTGGCGCGGTGCTGGTGATTGGCCTTGGTTGTGAGAACAACCAGGTGGATGTGTTTCGTGAGACGCTGGGCGAGTTCCAGAGCGATCGCGTCACCTTTATGATCTGTCAGCAACAGGATGATGAAGTGGAAGCGGGCGTGGAGCGGCTGCATCAGCTGTATCAGGTGATGCGTGGCGACAGGCGTGAGGCGGGCAAACTGAGTGAGCTGAAATTTGGTCTGGAGTGTGGCGGATCGGACGGGTTGTCGGGAATTACTGCCAATCCGCTGCTTGGCTGCTTCTCGGATCAGATGATCGCCAACGGTGGCACCACGGTGCTGACGGAAGTGCCGGAAATGTTCGGTGCGGAGCGTATTCTGATGAGTCGTTGTCGCGACGAGGCGACCTTCAGTAAAACGGTCAGTATGATCAACGATTTCAAACAGTACTTTATTGCCCATCAGCAGCCGATTTATGAGAACCCGTCGCCGGGCAATAAAGCGGGCGGGATTACCACGCTGGAGGAGAAATCGCTGGGTTGTACGCAGAAGGCGGGGCAGAGCCAGGTGGTGGATGTGCTGAAGTATGGCGAGCGGCTGAAGGTCAACGGGCTGAACTTACTGAGTGCGCCGGGCAATGATGCGGTGGCGACCAGCGCGCTGGCGGGCGCGGGCTGCCATATGGTGCTGTTCAGTACCGGGCGCGGTACGCCGTATGGCGGTTTTGTACCGACAGTGAAAATTGCCACCAACAGTGAGATTGCCACGAAGAAACCGCACTGGATTGATTTTGATGCCGGGCAGTTGATTCACGGCGTCAGTATGACGGCGTTATTGCATGACTTTGTGGATGTGATTGTGGAGATTGCCAACGGTAAGCTCACCAATAATGAGCGCAATGATTTCCGCGAACTGGCGTTGTTTAAGAGTGGGGTGACGCTGTAGTTTTTAATCCCCTTCCCCCGCAGTGCGGGGGAAGGGGATTTCGGTCACGCTTCCTGCGAAACGCGATCCTCTTCCGCCATACAAACCGCAGCAGTAAACAGAATATCGGTTGATGAGTTCAGCGCTGTTTCCGCCGAATCCTGTAGCACGCCGATAATAAAGCCGACCGCCACCACCTGCATTGCCACTTCATTGGGAATACCAAACATATTGCAGGCCACCGGGATCAGCAGCAGTGAGCCGCCCGCCACGCCAGATGCACCACAGGCACACAGAGTGGCGACAAAGCTCAGCAGAATCGCAGTTGGAATATCAATATCGATACCCAGTGTATGCACCGCTGCCAGCGTCAGCACGGTAATAGTGATCGACGCGCCCGCCATACTGATGGTTGCGCCCAGCGGAATGGAAACGGAGTAGGTGTCTTCATCCAGATTCAGGCGTTTCGCCAGCGCCATATTCACCGGAATATTGGCGGCAGAACTGCGGGTAAAGAACGCGGTGACGCCACTTTCGCGCAGGCAGGTAAACACCAGCGGATAAGGATTACGGCGGATTTTCCAGAATACCAGCATCGGGTTAAACACCAGCGCCATCAGCAGCATACAGCCGATCAGCAGCATCAGCAGGTGGGCGTAGCTCCACAGTACCTCAAAACCGGTCGAGGCGAGAATCGATGCCACCAGGCCAAAAATACCAATTGGCGCACAGCGGATCACCAGGCGCACCATCCAGGTCACGGCTTCTGAGGCGTCATTCAGCAGGGTCTTGGTGGTATCGCTGCTGTGGCGGAATGCGATGCCGAGGCCAATGCCCCACACCAGAATGCCGATGTAGTTGGCGTGCATCAGCGCGTCAATCGGGTTCGCCACCATGCTCATCAGCAGGCCGTGCAGCACTTCCAGAATGCCTGACGGCGGCGCGATGTCGTTTTTGGCATCGCTCAGCGCCAGCGTTTGCGGGAACAGATGACTGAATACTACCGCCACCATTGCGGCGAACAGCGTACTGAACAGATAGAGCAGGACAATCGGGCGGATATTGGTTTTCTGCCCCTGTTTATGGCTGGCAATTGCCGAAATCACCAGTACCAGCACCAGCAGTGGCGCAACCGCCTTCAGGGCGCTGACAAACAGCGAACCGAGTAATCCGACCGCCAGCGCGGTGTCTTTTGAGAACCATGCCAGCGTAATACCGGCGACCAGACCACACATAATCTGCGTCACCAGGCTGCCAGCAAGCAGGCGGTTCAGCAGCCCGGAGGGCTTATTTACCATCGTCATTTTAAAACCACTAATCGTTATAAAAGGCAGGTATCCGGCATCACAGGATGTTTTCCGGACAACGTGTTTGCGCGGGCAGTATAAGGAAATGCGATGGCAGAAAAAAGGGGCGATATTCGCCCCTTTGCAGAATTACTGCGACAGATTCTTCTGGTCGTTTTTGTGGTTAACCCAGGCGTTGATCAGCAGCGTCAGGCCAAGGATACCACCCACCACGCTCAGTGAGATGGCGACCGGGATATGGTAGAAGTCGACAATCAGCATCTTAAAGCCGATAAACACCAGCACGATGGCCAGGCCATACTTCAGCATTGAGAAGCGCTCTGCCACATTTGCCAGCAGGAAGTACATCGCACGCAGGCCAAGGATCGCGAACAGGTTAGAAGTCAGCACGATAAACGGATCGGTGGTGACTGCGAAAATCGCCGGAATACTGTCGACGGCGAAGATCACATCGCTCAGTTCGACCATAATCAGCACCAGCAGCAGCGGCGTGGCGAACAGCACACCGTTACGGCGTACAAAGAACTTCTCGCCCTCCATGGTTTCGGTCATACGCAGATGACCACGCAGCCAGCGCACCACCGGCTTATCGCCGACCGCGCTGTCATCGTCCTCTTTCGCCAGCGCCATTTTCACCCCGGTAAACAGCAGGAAGGCACCGAAGATATACAGGATCCAGCTAAATTGCGTCACCAGCCAGCTACCGGCGAAGATCATAATGGTACGCAGCACAATCGCGCCCAGTACGCCGTAGATCAGCACCCTGCGCTGGTAAGCAGCAGGCACGGCAAAGTAGCTGAACAGCATCAGCCAGACGAAGACGTTATCGACCGCGAGGGCTTTTTCCAGAATATAACCAGTAAGGAAGGCCAGCGCCTGAGTGTTCGCCATTTCGCGACCCAGACTGCCATCGAGATACCACCAGAACGCGGCGGCGAAAAGTAAAGAGATGGACACCCAGACCAGCGACCAGACCGCCGCCTGTTTGAGTGACATGGTGTGTGCGCCGCGACGGCCCTGCAACAGCAGGTCGATCGCCAGCATGATAATCACCACGACAGCGAAGCTGCCCCAGAGCAATGGTGTGCCGACAGTATTCATAACCCCATCCTGTAAAAGAAAAAACAAAAACGGCTGACATCGGAAGACGTCAGCCGCTCTGTTGACGTGCAAGCAAAACCTCGCCTTCCGGCAAGGTCTCACTTACAACGCAGGATTAGGTGCATTGCCCAGCAACCGGGTCATGTGACATGACCGTAATGACGATTAACTGGCGAAGAAGTTACTCCCCTTTGCTGCTGCATAAGATAGGGCCAGCAGCAGCAATGGTCAACGGCTGGTGTGAAATATTTAGCAATATTTACAAAGCCGCTGCGTCGCGCGCGTCAGCCGGGAACACCACACCGGTCTGACGACGAATTTCCGTCAGTAATCTGGCGGTGATACGCGAGCTGGCAAGTCCGTCATGGTTAATATCCTGCTTCGCCACCAGGGCAGCAAAGTGCTCCGCTTCATACAGCATAGTATTAATATGCTGTGGCTGGCTCAGTTCGCGGCTTTTGCCGTCGCGCGTCATCTGCGTGATACGCTGGCAGTGTGACAGGAAGTCGATCACCAGCGAGCCGTCTTCGCCCTGAATTTCGCTCGGGATATGCGAGTTGCTGACTTTTGAATGCAGAATGGTGAGGTCAAACTCGCCATAGTTCAGCACCACCACGCCATGCGCATCGACACCACTTTCCAGCAGGGTCGCCTGTGCTTTCACGCTTTGCGGTTCGCCCCACAGGCTGACGGCGCTGGCCAGGCAGTAGTAGCCAATATCCATAATCGAGCCGTTTGACCATTTCGGGTCGAAGGTATTCGGGTTTTCGCCGTTGAGATAGCGCGGGTAGCGTGATGAATACTGGCAGTAGTTAAACAGCACTTTGCGCAGTCTGCCGACGTCCGGCAGCGACTGACGCAGGATAGCGAAGTTAGGCAATGACGCGGTTTTAAACGCTTCGAACAGCACCACCTGGTTTTCCTGTGCGCAGGCGATCATCTGTTCGACTTCCGCCAGGTTGGAGGCCAGCGGCTTCTCACAGATCACATGTTTTTTGTGGCGCATAAACAGCAGCGACTGCTCGCAGTGCAGGGCATTAGGGCTGGCGATATACACCGCATCGATGACATCTGACTGCGCCAGTTCTTCCAGCGAGACAAACAGATGTTCCACCGGATAATCATGGCTGAACGCCTGCGCCTGCTCCAGCGTACGGGAATAAATCGCGGTGAGTTTTATCTTGCCTGTTTCATGGGCAGCATCAATAAACTGGCGGGTAATCGAATTAGTGCCAACAACAGCGAGGCGAATCATGCAGTTAAGCTCCACTATGCCTGTGAGTGAAAGGGCAGATTATCACAGCTGGCGATGAGCACAATGCCGATTCGCGCAAGGAATTTACAGATGAGAAGCGGCTTCCAGTATGCTAATTTTCAGTTTTTGCCGTGATAAGTCGCAGCCTGAGAAGAAAGGAACCGCAGTGAGCATTCCCGCCAACGCGAACAGACATGCACTGAACTGGAGCACCATTCTGGTGGCGATCCCGGTTGGCTTTGCCGCGACGCTGATGACGCTGGGCTTTCGCCTGACCATCGAGCTGATCAACCGGTTGCTGTTTGGCAACCAGCAGGATATCACCCAGGCGATGACGGTCTATCCGTGGTTTGTCTGGCCGCTGATTGTCGGCCTTGGCGGGGTGATTGCCGGCTTCTTCCTGCGCTATGCCGCCTCCATTGAGCAGCAGGGAACGGTCAAAACGGACTACCTTGAAGTGATCAACGCGCGCCTTGATGCGGTGCCTACCCGTACCTCGCTGTTTCGTGCGCTGTCTTCGGTTGCCAGTATTGGCAGCGGCGCGTCGATCGGTAAAGAGGGACCGATGGTGCAATTGTCAGCGCTGTGCGGCAGCCTGCTGGGGCGTTACTGTTTTCGTTCGCTGGGGCTGAAGAACAGCGATGTGGTGGCAATGGCCGCCGCAGCCGGTCTGGCATCGGTCTATCATGCGCCGCTGGCATCGGCGATTTTTGTCGCCGAAATCGCCTTCGGTATCTCGGCGCTGCAACGGCTGATCCCGCTGATCGTCTCCTCGGCAGTGGCGGTGCTGACCATGTGGGCGCTGGGCTTCCGCTCGGCGCTCTATCCTTTTGCCGACGCGCAGTTTGCGCTGACGCCTGCCAGTATTATTCTCACCATCATCATTGGCCTGGCGGCGGGTCTGGCGGGCTGGCTGATGATTTTCCTGATTGGCCGAAGCAAACGGCTGTTCGCGCAGGTCAACAGCCTGCCGCTGCGGCTCGGTATTGGTGGTGTGGCCGTGGGCGTGCTGGCGATAGCGTCGACGGATATTCTTGGCAATGGCTATGAAGTGATTGTTGAGGTGATGGCGGGCAATTTTGTCCTGCAGGCGCTGGTGGTGTTGCTGCTGCTGAAGGTGGTGGCGACGGCGCTGTCGGTGGGGTCCGGCGCGGTAGGCGGCTTGTTTACGCCAGCGCTGCTGACCGGCGCACTGCTGGGGGTGATTATTGCCAGCCTGAGTGCGATGGCGGGTGTGGTGACCGGGAATACGCTGCTGTACGCCGCTGTTGGGATGGCGGCGGTGCTGGCGGCGGTCAGCCAGGCACCGCTGATGGCGATCCTGATGGTGCTGGAGATGACGTTAAACAGCAGCCTGCTGTTTCCGGTGATGCTGGCGGCGGTACTGGCATCAATGACGGTCTATCGTCTGCAATCCAGCAGCACTTACCCGGTAATCAGTCACCATTTTAGCCGCTCCGATGCGAAATTTGATTTCGATAACGGCATTATCGCGCAATTTATTGTCCCCGGTGCGGCGCTGCTGCCGCAGCAGTCGGTGGGTGAAGCACTGGCGGTCAGTTCGCTGAAACGCGAACGTTATGTCTATGTCGTCAATGAGCATGGCCAGTTTCTTGGCGTGGTGTCGATTCATGATATTTCGCGCAAGATCCTCGCGGGTGACATCACGGCCGATTCGCTGGTCAGCGAAGTCATGGATGGCGATTTCCCGTTTATCTGTGAAAACCAGACCATCCGCGAAGGCTGGGAGGCGTTTGCACAGGTGACGCTGGAGCGCCTGCCGGTGCTGAACAACCCGCTGGAGCGCAAATTCCTAGGGGCACTGACCAAAACCAGTCTGATTCTGAAAGCGAAGGATTTTCTCTGAGTGACGTCAGCGTACCCGCGCCGGGGAAATGCCAAAACGGTCGCGGAAGCGCTCGCTGAATCTGGCCTGTGAGCGATAACCACAGGCATCGGCGATCTGCGGAATACTCCATGCGGTGGTCTGCAATAACATCAGCGCGTGGTGCATGCGGATATCAAGCAGGATGTGCTCAAAGCGGATGCCTTCTTCACTCAACCGGCGACGCAATGTCGCTTCGCTCATTGCCAGCGCCGTGCCTGCGCTACGTGCGGTCCAGTGTTGATCCGGCGCATCGCGCAGCAGCGTTTTCAGCCGCGCGGCGGTGCTGTTTTGCTGCGTGGTAAAACTGACGCCGCGTTCGCTTAATGCCAGCATAAAATCAACGATGCGCAGCTCCAGACGCGGGTCGGAGAGGTCGGGCTGTGCGGCGCTGGCCAGCAGATTATCCAGCGTATGACGCAGATCGTCGTCGGCAGCCAGGGTGCGGATCGGTGCGCTGGGCTTGCTGTTGGCAGCAGAGGGATAGTGGCGCTGGAAACGCTCAATCACTGCGGGTTTTAGGGTCAGGAAGATCGACTGGAATAAACCCTGAGGCGCCGGGAATTTGCTCAGATCGGCGCAGATGCCCGCATCAACCATACAAAGTCCGCTGCTGCTGTTCAGTGTATAAGTGGTGCCATCGGTGGTCATCTGTAACTCACCGGACAGGATCAGCAGAAAGGTGGTGTCGAAAAACTGAAACGCCTGAGTATGCTGAATACTTTTCAGCCGTGGCCAGGCCACGGCAAACAGATCTCTGCGCTCATAACTGCGTGCAAGGGGAGATGACCAGGCTGGCGGTGCAGTTGTCACGCCAGACTCATCCGCTATCGCCAGACTGACCATCGTTATTTCACCTTACGTGTTTAGTTAACAGCCGGATTCAGCGTGTACAGGCCGGTAATGGACGCGCTACCCAGCACCTGTGCATTATCCAGCGCCGCTTTGACGTTTGCACCGGTCAGGTCGCCTGTCACCGCCAGTGACGGTTCCGCCAGCGCATACAGGGTAAACACATAGTGGTGCATCAGTTCATCGTTCCATGGCGGGCAGGGGCCGTCGTAGCCATAGTAGTGACCAGCCATCGCGCTGTCGCCAGCAAACCAGTCGGTGTAGTTGTTGATACCGTGCTTCAGTCCTTGCGGTGCGGCCGGGCCAGATTTTCCTTTCGCCACAATACCGTCTGACTGCGCGCCTGCTTCGATGCTGTTCCAACTGGCTGGAATATCCAGCAACGCCCAGTGGTAGAAATCCACTCGCGGCAGCGACGCGGGCACGACACGGCCTTCCTGGTTTACATCATCACCTTTGCTCGGGACATCAGGATCGTGGCAGACCAGCACCAGTGACTGCGTGCCGGCAGGCAGATCCTGCCAGGCCAGATGTGGGTTTTTATTGCCGGAGAGCTGAATATGGTTCTCTTTATCCTGCACGGCAAAGGCGAACTCGCCGGGAATCTTCTCGCCATCTTTAAAACTGTTACTGAATAATTTCATCACTGTCAGCCTCATATCGTCAAAGGGATGTCCGTTGAGGTCTATGATAGTGAGTTTTTAACGAACAGAAAGACCTTATCCACGCAAAAAGATGCTTTAAACTGTCATTCTGACGGTTTAAGCGGCGTTACCGCGCAGCGCCTGCTCTGTCAGCCATAAGCGAGTATCGAACTCATACTGGTGGTAGTTCGGTTCCATATGGCAGCACAACTGGTAGAACGCCTTGTTGTGATCTTTCTCTTTGATATGCGCCAGTTCATGCACCACGATCATGCGCAGAAAGGCTTCCGGTGCGTTTTTAAAGATGGTGGCGACGCGGATTTCCGCTTTGGCCTTCAGCTTACCGCCCTGCACGCGCGAAACGGCGGTGTGCAGGCCGAGCGCATGCTGCATCACTTTGATCTTACTGTCGTATGCCACTTTATTCAGCGGCGCGGCATTGCGCAGATAGCTGTTTTTCAGCTCCAGTGTGTAGTCGTACAGCGCTTTGTCACTGGTGATGTTATGCGTGTCGGGATAACGCTGGCGCAGAACGTCCGCCAGTCGCTGCTGTTCGATCAGGGTGCGTACCTGGCTGAGCAGTGATTCAGGGTATCCCTGCAGATAAATTAACGATGACATCACGACTCCAGAAACGATAAAAACGGCCCTTTGTCGGCGATATTGCATGGATACTGCAACATCGCTAACTTTGGGTATATACTGCGCCCCCGTTTTCCGGGTTATTGCGCGCAAATATTATCATGCTGGAGATCCAATGAGCCAACTCGAACTGAGCAACCGCACACTGACGCTGCATCGCTTCCCGCAAACGGATGATGAGAATCCCTTGCAGGCCTGGGATGCCGCAGACGAGTACTTGCTGCAGCAGTCGCTGCCTGCCGCAGATGCCGGTCCGGTGCTGGTGTTTAACGACAGCTTTGGCGCACTGGCCTGTGCTCTGAACGACTATCAGGTGTACAGCATCGGTGATTCACTGATGAGCCAGCTGGCGGCGCGTAAAAACTTGCAGAACAACGTGCTGGACGAAGACAGCGTCACTTTCCTCGACAGTATGGCCGAACTGCCTGCTGCGCCGTCCTGCGTGCTGATTAAGATCCCGAAAACGCTGGCGTTGCTGGAGCATCAGCTGCGTGCGCTGCGCAAGGTGCTGACGCCGGAGACGCTGATTATTGCCGGCGCCAAAGCGAAAGATATTCATACTTCCACGCTGCAGCTGTTTGAACGTGTGCTGGGTGAGACGAAAACCTCGCTGGCATGGAAAAAAGCGCGTCTGGTGTACACCACCTTCAGCAATCCGGCGCTGAAAGAGGCCAAAGACACCACGGTCTGGCCGCTGGATGGCTACCCTTACCAGATTCATAACCACGCCAATGTGTTTTCGCGCAACGGTCTGGATATCGGTGCGCGCTTCTTTATGGAGTATCTGCCGGATAACCTGGACGGAGAGATCGTCGATCTGGGCTGCGGTAATGGCGTGATTGGTTTGCTGGCGCTGGAGCAGAACCCGCAGGCGGAAGTGCATTTTGTCGATGAGTCGTCGATGGCAGTGGCATCGAGCCGCCTGAATGTGGAAGTGAACCGCCCGGAAGATATGGCCCGCAGCCATTTTACCGTCAATAACTCGCTGAGTGGCTTCCCGTCCGATCGCCTGAACGCGGTGTTATGTAACCCGCCGTTCCATCAGCAAAACGCCATCCACGACTATATTGCCTGGGGGATGCTGCGCGATGCGCGTCGCTGCCTGCAGTATGGCGGTGAGCTGCGTATTGTCGGCAACCGTCATCTCGGTTATTACCAGAAAATGAAGAAGCTGTTTGGCAACTGCACCACGCTGGCATCGAATCAGAAGTTTGTGATTTTGCGCTCGGTGAAGCTGCGCTGAGTCAGTAGTCGAAAAGGGCGCCGGAGAAGGTGCCCTTTTTATATGTGGTCGTGTGACTACTTTTGAACGCTATTTGGAAAATAGAAGCTAATGATGAGTGTGATGAGAGGAAGTGCACCGATTTTAACAAATTCAAAAATTTGTCTGATGGCTTCATTTTGTTCCCAGTATGCGTAAGCGCTAAACACCGCGATGATCATGAGACATAAGACGGTCAGCACTTGTCTGGCAAATCTGAGGCGGTCATTCTCAGCAACGACATAAATGGTTCCCGGCGTCATCGCATCGTTGATATTAATATCACCAACCCTGGTGTGCGGCATTTCCATAAAAAGATCCCTGTTACACGACCAATCGCCTGCAAGTCACCCGTTTCAGACTCGCGGACAATGCCAAGCGAGTAGCCATTACTCTTTTTCGACTGATTATCTGCCACGGACAGCAGGGCAAAAGCCCGCCTGATCGCTTCCGCTTTAGTTATGCCATGGCGATGCGCGATATCCGTAATGCGATCGTCGACATCTTTACTTAAATCAAGTGTTAAACGTGACATATCACCTCCTGTGTCGTCTGAATACGCAGCATCTTATCGTGTTTTCTGCTCTGGTTAAATACTGAACAGTGTTAGATCTCCAGTGCCAGTTTTGTTCCCTGCGCAATCGCCCGGCGCGCATCCAGTTCCAGCGCCACATCGGCACCGCCGATGATATGCAATGGTATCCCCAGCATCCGCAGCGGTTGTTCCAGTTCACGCCGTGACTCCTGCCCGGCGCACACCACCACATTGTCCACGGCCAGTGTCACTGGCTTGCCGTCACGCAGGAGATGCAGCCCCTCATCGTCGATACGCAGATACTGCACGCCGCCCCACATCTGCACGCCGTGCGCCTGTAGCGTGGCGCGATGGATCCAGCCGGTGGTTTTCCCCAGCGTTGTGCCTGGTTTACCGGCTTTGCGTTGCAGCAGATAAATCTCGCGTGTGCGGGCGGGTGCTTCCCCCGCAGGCAGCAGGCCGCCTGACGCCCGCAGGGTGCGATCAATCCCCCATGCGCGACAAAATGCCTGTGGATCCTGGCTGGTGGTCTCGCCGCTGGCGCACAGGTATTCTGCGGTATCGAAACCGATGCCACCTGCACCAATAATCGCCACCCGTCTGCCCACCGGTTTTTTATCGCGGATCACCTCGAGGTAACTCAGTACGCAGGGGTGATCGATGCCCGCAATCTCCGGCGTGCGCGGCGTAATGCCGCTGGCGAGCACCACTTCATCAAAGGCACTGAGCTGCTCTGCCTCGACCCACTGGTTTAAGCGTAACGTCACCTGATGCCGTGCCAGCTGCCGCCGGAAGTAGCGCAGGGTTTCGTTAAACTCCTCTTTGCCGGGGATCTGGCGCGCAATATTGAACTGGCCGCCGATATCACTGGCGGCGTCAAACAGCGTGACCTGGTGGCCGCGCTGTGCGGCGTTCACGGCAAAAGCCAGCCCGGCAGGCCCGGCGCCGACCACCGCCAGCTTTTTGACCTGCACAGCGGGTGTAAACGGCATCAGCGTTTCATGGCAGGCGCGGGGATTCACCAGACAGGAGGTCACTTTGCCGGCAAAAATCTGGTCGAGACACGCCTGATTACAGCCAATGCAGGTGTTAATTTCGTCGGCACGACCCTGCTGCGCTTTCTGCACAAATTCCGCGTCGGCGAGGAACGGGCGCGCCATCGACACCATATCTGCGCAGCCTGTGTCGAGCAGCCCCTGTGCCACATCAGGATGATTGATGCGGTTGGTGGTAATCAGCGGTACGCGCAGATGCTGTTTCAGGGTTTGTGTCACCCAGCCAAAAGCGGCGCGTGGCACGGAGGTGGCGATGGTAGGCACGCGCGCTTCATGCCAGCCGATACCGGTGTTAATCAGTGTCGCGCCTGCCTGTTCAATGGCCTGCGCCAGCTGAATGGTCTCTTCCAGCGTGTTGCCACCTTCCACCAGATCGAGCATCGACAGGCGGTAGATAATAATAAACTGCTCGCCTGCGGCGGCCCGCACGGCGCGCACAATCTCCACGGCAAAACGCATACGGCGGGAAAAATCGCCGCCCCAGTCATCATGACGCTGGTTAGTGCGTGCCGTCAGAAACTGGTTTATCAGATAGCCCTCGGAACCCATGATTTCCACACCGTCATACTCAGCCTGCTGTGCCAGACGCGCGCAGCGGGCGAAATCGGCAATCAGCTGGCGGATCTCTCCATCTGTCAGTTCGCGTGGCGTAAACGGGTTAATCGGTGCCTGCAATGGCGACGGTGCGACCAGTGCGGGCTGATAGCTGTAGCGTCCGGCATGCAGGATCTGCATGGCGATCTTACCGCCCGCGTCATGCACTGCGCGGGTCACCGGCAGATGATGCGCCAGTTGCTGTTCATCGTTCAGCACCGAACCGCCTGCCACCACCACGCCTTCCGGTGATGGCGCGATGCCCCCGGTCACGATCAGCGCCACACCTGCGCTGGCGCGTTCAGCGTAAAACGCGGCCAGCCGTGCCGCGCCATCAGGATGCTCTTCCAGACCGGTATGCATTGAACCCATCAGCACGCGGTTTTTCAGGCGGGTGAAGCCAAGATCGAGCGGGGCAAACAGGGAAGGGGCTGACTGCATAGGATGTCCACCGGTGAATGTTGCAAAAATGTGAGTGGTCGGATGAGTTGACTGTAGCCGCTGACGAGGGAAAAGCGCAAGTGGCGGCGCTAAAGCTGTGAAGCGCCTCAAAGAATGCTGCGGGTAATAATGGCGGGCAGAAAGCATTACCTGCTTCACGTTATGCGTAACATCAATTCCGTAACACGATTTTAAGTGATCTGCTTCACAGTTTTAACCTGCGGAAAGCTATTTGATGTGCAACCTGAGCATCAGGCAATGAGGTAACAAACTATGCAAACGCAGTCCTGCATGATTAACGGCAAAGAAGACGTCAGCGTCATCAGCCAGCACGTGGAGTACCAGGGCAAGGGAACGCTGGTGCGCATCACCCGCGGCGGTATTTGTGGCTCGGATCTGCACTACTACCAGCACGGCAAGGTCGGCAACTATGAAGTGAAAATGCCGATGATCCTCGGCCATGAAGTGATTGGTTATGTGGTGGAAAGCGATAACCCGGCGCTGAAACCGCAGCAAAAGGTGGCGGTCAATCCGTCAAAGCCATGTGGCAGCTGCAAATATTGCCTGAATGACGAAGAGAACCAGTGCGTCAGCATGCGTTTCTTCGGCAGCGCAATGTACTACCCGCATGTTGATGGCGGCTTTACTCAGTACAAAGTGGTCGACAGTGCGCAGTGCATCCCGTTCGCCAGTGACGCCGATGACAAAGTGATGGTGTTCGCGGAACCGCTGGCGGTATGCATCCACGCCGCGAACCAGGCGGGCGATCTCAGCGGCAAAAAAGTGTTTATCTCCGGTGTCGGGCCGATTGGCTGCCTGATTGCCGCGGCGGCGAAAGCCAAAGGCGCAGCGGAAATCGTCTGTGCGGATATCAGTGAACGTTCGCTCAGTATGGCGCAGCAGATGGGCGCGACCCGCACCGTTCACGCGGCCAGCGGTGATTTCGACGCTTATCTGGCAGACAAAGGCTACTTCGATGTGTCCTTCGAAGCATCCGGGCATCCCTCCTCACTGCAACGCTGCCTGGAAGTGACGCGCGCCCGCGGCACGCTGGTGCAGGTGGGGATGGGTGGTGCAGTGCCGAATTTCCCGATTATGTTGCTGATTGCCAAAGAGATCAAACTCACCGGCTCTTTCCGTTTTACCCATGAATTTAATACTGCCGTGCAGTGGCTGGAGAACGGCACAGTGAACCCGCTGCCGCTGTTTAGTGGCGAATATCCGTGGCAGGAGATTGACGCGGCGCTGGTCTTTGCCGGTGACAAACAAAAAGCCGCCAAAGTGCAGCTGACATTCTGATAAGGGGGAGACCATGAGCACACTGTTTTCTTTAGCCAGCAAACGCGTATTAATCACCGGTTCCGGGCGCGGTATCGGCTTTCTGATGGCGAAAGGGCTGGCGGAAGCCGGCGCGGAAGTGATTATCAACGCCACCACGCAGCAGGGCGCAGAGAAAGCGGCAGCACAGCTGCGTGCTGCCGGACACCAGGCGCACGCAGTGGCGTTTGATGTTACCCAGTCGTCTGCAGTGAACGCCGCGGTGGAGCAGATTGAGAGCCAGATTGGGGCGATTGATGTGCTGGTGAATAACGCCGGTATCCAGCGTCGCCGTCCTTTCCTCGAATTCCCGGAGCAGGACTGGAACGATGTGATTGCCGTGAACCAGACGGCGGTTTTCCTGGTATCGCAGGCGGTGGCTCGCCGTATGACGCAGCGTCAGCGCGGCAAGATTATCAATATTGGTTCGATGCAGAGCGAGCTGGGGCGCGACACCATCACGCCTTACGCCGCCTCGAAAGGCGCAGTCACCATGCTGACGCGCGGCATGTGCGTGGAGCTGGCGCGTCACAACATCCAGGTAAACGCCATTGCGCCGGGTTACTTCAAAACCGAAATGACCCAGGCACTGGCAGACGATGAGGCCTTTACCGCCTGGCTGACCAAACGTACCCCCGCCGCACGCTGGGGCAATCCGGAAGAACTGATTGGCGCAGCGGTGTTTTTAGCCAGCAAAGCGTCCGATTTTGTGAACGGCCACCTGCTTTTTGTTGATGGCGGCATGCGCGTGGCGGTTTAAGCAACTACACCTAAAACTTCACCTGTACCCGAAAGGAACCTGCTATGCCCATTACAATAATCGCGGCAGGCGTGATACTGCTGCTGGTGTTAATGATCGTCTTTAAAGTGAATGGCTTTATCGCGCTGGTGTTTGTCTCTGCTGTCGTCGGTATTGCCGAAGGTATGACGCCGCTGGAAGCGGTGGCATCGATTCAGAAAGGGATTGGTGGCACGCTTGGCAGTCTGGCGTTGATCCTCGGTTTTGGCGCGATGCTCGGCAGGCTGGTGTCCGACACCGGCGCGGCCCAGCGCGTCGCCACCACGCTGATTGCCGCCTTTGGTAAGCAGCGCCTGCAATGGGCGCTGATGATCACCGGTCTGATTGTCGGTCTGGCGATGTTCTATGAAGTGGGCTTTGTGCTGCTGCTGCCGCTGGTGTTTACCGTGGTCGCGGCGGCGCAACTGCCGCTGCTGTATGTTGGCGTACCGATGGTGGCGGCGCTGTCAGTTACCCACTGCTTCCTGCCACCGCATCCTGGCCCGACGGCGATCGCCACCATTTTTGGCGCTAACCTCGGCACTACGCTGCTGTACGGCATGATCATCACTATTCCGACGGTGATTATTGCCGGGCCGATCTTCTCGAAGTTCCTGAAGAACTTTGAGAAATCACCACCGGAAGGGCTGTTTAACCCGAAAATCTTCGAAGATCATGAAATGCCCGGTTTCTGGACCAGCATCTTCGCGGCGATTATCCCGGTGATTCTGATGGCTGTCGCGGCGGTGTTTGAGCTGACGATGCCGAAAGAGAATCCGGTGCGTCAGTTCTTCGAGTTTATCGGCAACCCGGCAGTGGCGCTGTTTATCTCGGTGGTGATTGCGGTGTTCATCCTTGGCCTGCGCAACGGGCGCAAGATGGAACAGGTGATGGATATGTGCGGTGATTCGATTGCCGCCATCGCCATGATCGTCTTCATTATTGCGGGCGGTGGCGCATTCAAGCAGGTACTGGTGGATAGCGGCGTGGGTAACTATATCGCCGGGATGATGAAAGGCTCGTCACTGTCACCGTTACTGATGTGCTGGACGGTGGCCGCGATGCTGCGTATTGCGCTGGGATCGGCGACGGTTGCGGCGATCACTACGGCCGGGATCGTCACACCGATTATTGCCGTCACGGGCGCTGATCCGGCACTGATGGTGCTGGCGGTCGGTTCCGGCAGCGTGATTGCTTCACACGTTAACGATCCGGGCTTCTGGCTGTTTAAAGGCTACTTTAACCTGAGTGTGGTCGAGACGCTGAAAACCTGGACGGTGATGGAAACGCTGATCTCGTTCCTCGGTTTGGCTGGCGTGCTGATCCTGAATATGATACTTCATTAATCTGGCGGGCGGAGCGTGCTCCGCCCTTTCTCAGCCTGTCACGGACATCCCGCTGTGCGCTCTCATCGCATCTCATTACAGGATATCGCCACCCTCGCCGGGGTCACCAAAATGACCGTCAGCCGTTATCTGCGCACGCCAGAAAAGGTGGCGGCAGCAACGGGCGAGAAGATCGCGCAGATTATCGAAGAGATTAACTATGTGCCGAATCGCGCGCCGGAAATGCTGCTGAGCGCGAAAAGCTACACCATCGGCGTGCTGATCCCATCGTTTAAAAATCAAATCTTCGCCGATCTGCTGGCGGGGATTGAAGCAGCGACCAAAGAGGGGCGTTATCAGACGTTGATCGCCAATTATAACTACAATGCGCAGTCGGAAGAGGAGCAGATCATTAATCTGCTGTCGTGGAATATCGACGGCATTATCCTCAGCGAAAAAGCGCATACCCTGCGGGCGGTGAAATATCTGCGTGCGGCGAAAATTCCGGTTGTGGAAGTGATGGACACCGAAGGCGGTTGCCTCGATATGGAAGTCGGCTTCAATAACTTCAATGCTGGCTACGATATGACGAAAACTCTGCTGGAGCAGGGGCGGCGGCAGATTATCTATTTTGGTTCGCAGCATGACCGACGCGACGAGCACCGTTTTCGCGGCTACAGCCAGGCAATGAGTGAGCGGGGTTTGCCACCGCAGCGTGTTAATCCGAAAGCAATCTCCTCTCAACAACTTGGCGCGCGAATGCTGGAGAGTGCGCTGCAGGATTTCCCGTCGCTGGATGCGATTTTCTGCACCAATGACGATCTGTCGCTCGGGGCACTGCTGTGGTGCCAGCGGCACGGCATTGCAGTGCCGCAACAGATCGCCATTGCCGGTTTCCACGGGCTGGATATCAGCCGTGAGATGTACCCCAGCGTTGCCAGTGTGATTACACCGCGCTACGCGATCGGCTATACCGCCGCGGAACTGCTGCTGAAGAAAATTGGCGACACCGGTTTTGTCGCCAGTTCTGTCGATCTCAGTTATCAGATCTTTATGGGCGAGACGATTTAATCCGCACGCCGGATCCACGAATAGCGCGCCGCATAACCGTCGCCGAAATGGCTGTTGCGTCGGTAGCTGGATCGATCTTCCGCCATGCAATATGTGCAGACTGGCAGAATCTCGATCTGTGCGGCGGGAATGCCCATCTGTAACAGCATCTGCCGCCCGAGTGCGGGTAAATCAAACCAGCCGCCGTGACTGCTGGCCTGTGCCTGCGGACGAATAGCGTGGCTGTTGTGCGGCTGCTGGCGATGCCAGTCGGGCGCTCGCGCCAGCAGCGGGTTATCAGTAAGGCTGGCCAGCAGGTCTTCGCCCAGCTCATAGCAGCAGGGGCCAATCGCCGGGCCGATGGCGATATGCAGGCTGTCCGCCGTGGCGCCCAGTTCCTGCAGCCTGCGCACAGCGCTGAACAGCACCCCGGCCAGTGCGCCTTTCAGTCCGGCATGAACCGCAGCGACATGGTGACGGCGGTCATCGGCAATCAGCACCGGCAGACAATCGGCGGTATACACCGCGACCGGGCGCGGATTGACGCCTATCACGCCATCGGCATCACGGCTTTTTACCGGCATCGCTTCTTCATCCAGGATGACCTCGGCGCTGTGCCGCTGATGCGCCCAGACCGCATCCTCAGGTGGTGCAACGCCCGCAGGCAGGAAAGCATGTTGTACCCAGCCAAGGCTGGTGATCAGGGAAGACTGGCGGCTTTGCATCACGATCCTTATTAACGTCTGCAATAGGGAACTGGCTGTTCTACGTTACGCTTTAATGGTGACATTTTAAATGCTGACGTACTGGGCGGATTCAAGTTCGAAGTGCAACGCTAAGCCGCCTGTCTTAACTCTGCAAAGACCACTGAAGGCTGCCGG
>NZ_CBFFRK010000036.1:0-34624 GCF_965644245.1 Erwinia sp. V71 | reverse complement strand
AGTCTGAAGAGATGCACGACAAGATCATCGGCTGGTATCTGACAATCAACCACTACCACTAAATCTGCGTCACGACCAAAGATTTCATTTGTTTTCCTGTTTAGGATGAGTGACAGTGAACTATCATTGAAGTATTCGCTCATGAAGAGGGGTGCGCTATGACGACGATGTTTGATGATACGATCAAAAACAGCAAACGAATCAGCGACGGACCGGACTGGACCTTCGAACTGCTGGATGTCTACCTGAAAGAAATCGACCGTGTAGCGAAGCTCTACCGGCTCGACACTTACCCGCACCAGATTGAGATCATTACTTCCGAGCAGATGATGGACGCCTACTCCAGCGTCGGTATGCCCATCAACTATGCGCACTGGTCATTTGGTAAGAAATTTATCGAGACAGAACAGCGCTATAAGCATGGCCAGCAGGGTCTGGCCTATGAAATCGTCATTAACTCCAACCCCTGTATCGCCTATCTGATGGAGGAAAACACCATTACCATGCAGGCGCTGGTAATGGCTCATGCCTGTTACGGCCACAACTCCTTCTTCAAGAATAACTACCTGTTCCGCAGCTGGACTGATGCCAGTTCCATCGTCGATTACCTGCTGTTTGCACGCAACTACATCAGCCAGTGCGAAGAGCGCTACGGCGTGGAAGAAGTGGAACGCCTGCTCGACTCCTGCCATGCGCTGATGAACTATGGCGTTGATCGTTATAAACGCCCGCAAAAAATCTCGCTGGAAGAGGAGAAAGCACGGCAGAAAAGCCGCGAAGAGTATCTGCAGAGCCAGGTGAACACCCTCTGGCGAACCCTGCCACGGCGCGAAAAAGAGGAAACTCAGGCAGGCGCCAGCCGTTATCCGGCTGAGCCGCAGGAAAATCTGCTCTATTTTATGGAAAAAAATGCCCCGTTACTGGAATCCTGGCAACGGGAAATGCTGCGCATTGTGCGGAAAGTCAGCCAGTATTTTTATCCGCAAAAACAGACTCAGGTGATGAACGAAGGCTGGGCAACCTTCTGGCACTACACCATTCTTAATCACCTGTATGACGAAGGCAAAATCAGCGAACGCTTTATGCTGGAGTTCCTGCACAGCCATACCAATGTGGTTTACCAGCCACCGTATAACAGCCAGTGGTACAGCGGCATCAACCCGTATGCACTGGGTTTTGCGATGTTCCAGGATATTAAACGTATCTGTGAATCGCCAACGGAAGAAGATCGCTACTGGTTCCCGGATATCGCCGGTAAAGACTGGCTGGAAACGATGCATTTCGCCATGCGTGAATTTAAGGACGAGAGCTTTATCAGTCAGTTCCTGTCACCGAAAGTGATGCGCGATTTCCGCCTGTTTACTGTACTGGATGATGATCGCAACAATTATCTGGAAATTGCAGCGATCCATGATGAAGCGGGTTACCGGGCGATTCGCCAGCAGCTGTCGGCCCAGTATAATCTGAGCAATCTGGAACCCAATATTCAGGTGTACAGTGTTGATCTGCGCGGTGACCGTTCGCTTACCCTGCGTTATGTACCGCAGGAACGTGCGCCGCTGGATAAAAGCCGTCGCGAGGTGCTGAAACATGTGCACCGGCTGTGGGGGTTTGATGTGCATCTGGAGCAGCAGAACGAGGATGGCAGCGTGGAGTTACTGGATCGCTGTCCGCCTCGACCCACTGCGTTGTAACGACGTTCCCGGACAGCCTCTGGCGGCGCTTACCAGCCCTCCCCCATTTCTGGCGGAGGGCGTATTTTTATCTCTTAGCGACGCTGATGCGCTAAATCCGCAGGCATGGCTTTCTGCATGCTGTGCCAGATTTCACCGCTCTGACGGCCATAGTCACGCACCGCATCCACCACCGCATCCGCCTTATGCTGCTGAACGATCTGAGCCAGCTGCTGATAAAAATGCTGCGCCAGCTTACGAGCTTCCGGATTAGAGAAGTAGTAACGTCCGACACGGGTGTACAATCCTTTCAGACCATTCAGGATCAGTCCGTAAATCGGGTTGCCGGAGGCAAACGCCAGACCGCGGAAAATATTGTAATCCAGTTCGGTATAGGCTTCTGCGTGATCGTCAGCATGCGCGGCGCTTTCAAGCACTTCCAGCGCCTTATCCGGATGATGACTGATCGCACGGCGGATAAAAATTGACGAAATATTGGTGCGCACGGACAGCAGATTATCGATCAGTTGCGGGACGCTGTCATGGTCGAGTCGCGCCAGGGTTTCCAGAATATTTAGCCCGGACGTTTCCCAGAAATTATTCACACGCGTGGGTTTACCGTGCTGGATCGTTAACCAGCCATCGCGCGCCAGGCGCTGCAATACTTCACGCAACGTGGTACGAGTGACGCCAATTAATTCAGACAGCTCGCGTTCTGCGGGTAAAATGGAGCCGGGTGGAAAACGGCTGTTCCAGATGCTCTCAATAATATACTCTTCAGCGAAACCTGCCGGGCTCTGCGCCTTAATGACCATAGCGTTATCTCGTAGCCTTTTGTCTACAGCAAAAAATTCAGCTCATCATACCAGAGGCCCCTGGCATCACCTAGTCTGGAACACACGGAAAACGCGATCACTCCGGGAAAATAATAAAATTCAGCCATCGCTTTGCATGATCAGTATCTTGCCAGCATGTCGGATGCCCTTTACCCTTTGATGGCAAAATAAAAACTGAGGCCAGGATTTGTCATGGATATGTCTGTCAGCCGTGCAATGACACGGAATTTTCTCGGGCAGTCGCCCGACTGGTACAAACTTACCCTGCTGGGTTTTTTAGTCATTAATCCCCTGCTGTTCTTTTTTGTCAGCCCGTTTCGCGCTGGCTGGCTGCTGGTGGCGGAATTTATTTTTACCCTCGGCATGGCGCTGAAGTGCTATCCATTGCTGCCCGGCGGTTTACTGGCACTGGAAGCGATAGTGATCGGCATGGCCAGCGCGGAAAAAGTGAAAGAGGAACTGGCCGCGAATCTCGAGGTGCTGTTGCTGCTGATCTTTATGGTCGCCGGGATTCATTTTATGAAGCAGCTGTTGTTGCTGGTTTTCACTAAACTGTTGCTGAATATTCGCTCTAAGGTGCTGCTGGGATTTGCCTTCTGTCTGGCCGCAGCATTCCTTTCGGCCTTCCTCGATGCCCTGACCGTGGTCGCGGTAGTGATTGCCGTCGCCAGCGGATTTTACGCCATTTATCACCGCGTAGTGTCGCAGGGTGATGGGGAATTTCATCATGATGACCGTGATATTGCCGATGAAGAACAGCGCCAGACTCTGGAAAAATTCCGCGCGTTTCTGCGCAGTCTGATGATGCAGGCGGGTGTGGGTACGGCACTGGGTGGCGTGATGACCATGGTAGGCGAACCGCAGAACCTGATTATCGCCAAAGCCGCGGGCTGGGATTTTGTCAGCTTCTTCCTGCGTATGGCACCCGTTACCGTACCGGTGCTGATTTGTGGCCTGATCACGTCTTTGCTGGTTGAGCGTTTTAAGCTGTTTGGTTTTGGTGAACCGCTGCCCGCGCAGGTGCGCGAGATCCTGCAGGAATACGACCACCAGTCGACCCGCCAGCGTACCCGCCAGGAGACGATGAAACTGTGGGTCCAGGCGCTGACTGGGGTCTGGCTGATTATTGCGCTGGCACTTCACCTGGCGGAAGTCGGTCTGATTGGTTTATCGGTGACCATTATTATTACCGCGTTTTGCGGCGTAACCGATGAGCACGCGATTGGTAAAGCCTTCAGCGAAGCACTACCTTTTACCGCGCTGCTGACGGTCTTCTTTGCGATTGTCGCCGTGATTGCTGAACAGCAGCTGTTTGCGCCGCTCATCCATTTTGTCCTGCAGGTGGATCCCGCTTCTCAGCTACGCTGGTTCTATACCTTGAATGGCCTGCTGTCGGCGATTTCCGATAACGTGTTTGTCGGCTCGGTGTATATCAATGAGGCGAAACACGCCTTTACCAGTGGCGCGATCAGCCTCGATCAGTTTGAGCTGCTGGCTGTCGCCACCAATACCGGCACCAACCTGCCATCGGTGGCAACACCGAATGGTCAGGCGGCGTTTCTGTTCCTGCTGACATCAGCACTGGCACCACTGATTCGTCTTTCGTATGGCCGCATGGTGTGGATGGCACTGCCGTTTACCTTCGTGCTGTCACTGGTGGGCCTGCTGTGCATCATGTATAGCCTGGAACCCCTGACACTATGGATGGTGCAACAGGGCTGGATCGCGCTGCCACAGCAGTAAAACGTACATTTAACGCTTTTTTTAATTTAAGTCATTTATCTGATTGTTTTTTTCGCAGAGCAGGCTGGCAGAAAGCTGCTTTTAGTTTACACTGCGTTTTCTAAAGCTTCTTGCATGGAAAGACTATGTTGAGATATCTGAATCAATGCTCCAGAGGGCGCGGTGCCTGGCTGTTAATGGCGATTATCGCTTTTGCTCTGGAAATGGTGGCGTTGTACTTTCAGCATGTCATGATGCTGAAACCCTGCGTACTGTGCATCTATGAACGTTGCGCACTGTGGGGCGTGGTAGCAGCAGGCCTGGTCGGCGCTGTTGCGCCAAAAACGCCGCTGCGCCTGGTGGCGATCGCAATCTGGATTTACAGTGCGTATGAGGGGCTGCGTCTGGCTTATCAGCACACCATGATCCAGCTGCACCCGAATCCGTTTGTCACCTGTGATTTCGCTGCGCGCTTCCCGAGCTGGCTGCCGCTGGATAAATGGCTGCCGGGTATGTTTGTCGCCAGCGGTGACTGCGCAGAAAACCATTGGTCTTTCCTGTCATTCAGTATGCCACAGTGGTTGATCGTGATCTTCGCTGCGTTTCTGGTGGTTGGCGTACTGGTGCTGATTGCCCAGCCGTTTAAACCTAAACGTCGCGACCTGTTCTCTCGCTACTAAGCGATCGTCGTCATCAATAAAAACGGGCCATTAAGGCCCGTTTTTTTATGCTGACATCACTGTCACGCCCAGTTGCGCGGGCGATTGATAATATGCTCTTCCCAGTCCACCACTTCGCTTTCCCGCACCGCAATATGGCGCACAGAAATACGCGCGGCATGCATTGCCGCTTTCGAACCACTGCGCAGTGGATGCCAGACTGGCAGTGGCTTTCCTTCTGACAGCAGGCGATAGGCGCAGCTCGGCGGCAGCCAGGAGAAGGTCGGCAGGTTTTCACGAGTCAGCTTGATGCAATCCTCTTCATATTCGAAGCGGCGCTCATAATTACGACACTGACAGGTTTTGATGTCCAGCAGGTTGCAGGCGACATTAGTGAAATAGATTTCATCGGTGTCGGCATCCTGCAACTTGTTCAGACAGCACTGGCCGCAGCCATCACACAAGGATTCCCATTCCTCATCGGTCATCTGCTCAAGCGACTTCTGTCGCCAGAAAGGGGTATCAGTCATGAGAAAATCCTGGTTGTGAAAAACCGCACCTTATAAAGGTTTTGTGCGCCAGATGCAACTTTTACAGCACGCGGGTGGTAATGCCCTGCTCACCAATAAACACTTCCAGCTGATCGCCAGAGGCCATTGGGCCAACACCTTCCGGCGTACCGGTCAGAATCACGTCACCTGCGCGCAGGGTAAAATACTGGCTCATATAGGCAATCAGCGGCACGATTTTGGTCATCATCTCTGCCGTGCTGCCGTGCTGGCGGACTTCGCCGTTAACCACCAGTTTCAGCTGCGTATCCTGCGGATCGCCGCTGAATTCGCTGGCCGGAATAAAACCTGACAGCGGTGCGGAGTTATCAAACGCTTTCGATTTCTCCCATGGACGGCCAGCTTTCTTCAGGCCGGCCTGAACGTCACGCAGCGTTAAATCCAGCGCCACACCGTAACCGGCAATCGCTTTCTTCACATGCTCTTCACTCGCCTGCTTCAGCGTCGCACCAATCAGCACCGCCAGTTCGATTTCATGGTGCACTTCGCCAAACTGCTGCGGGATGGAGAGCGGCTGACGCAAATCGCACAGCGCGGTCTCTGGTTTAATAAACACCACCGGCTCTTCGGGTGTCGCACTGCCCATCTCTTTAATATGTTTTGCATAGTTACTGCCTACACACACCACTTTGCTGACCGGATAATCTAACAATGCGCCCTGCCAGTTACGATGCTGATACATGCTGTTCCCCTGTTTGCTGTTCAGTGGTGGCGCTACGCTAATCTGTAGCGCCCGTGCGAAATAGTAGAACCACCTCTGACTATTTATTGTGCGGAAGCGGTCAGAAAACAGAATTGCCGTGCCGGGATATCATCACACGCCGCAGCATGTGGCGAAAATATTTACAGATGAATCTTAATAATGCTTATTGCTTATTTTCCAGATGAATCTTTAGCAGACTTTCCGGTGGTGGTGGCAGTTGCAAATAATAGCCCTGCTCCGCTAATGCCAGCTTCACTTTCTCCAGGCTGGCACTGACCAGTTTCTTACTGCCATCAAGGGGTAAGATCATTGCCAGCTGCGGTTTGCCGAAACCTTTAAGCAGTTCTTCCGGCACGCGGGAGAAATCGTCTTTTTTTTCTACATAAAGATAAGTCTGGTCACGCTGCGGGCTTCTGTAGATCACACAAAACATATTTTTTACTCGAATTAACCTGGATGGCGACTTGCCTGAATATAGCAGTAACTATAACATGCTTACTGTACTTCGGAATATTGTCCCGCCTTGATTAAGCGCTGATAAATTAAGCCTGATTGAGCCGGATTAAGACACAACAGGACTGAGTCAGGACAGATGTCGCAATCGCCAATCGAGTTAAAAGGCAGCAGTTTTACGCTGTCTGTTGTTCACTTACACCACGATCAACCCGACGTGGTTCGCCAGGCGCTCCAGGACAAAATTGACCAGGCTCCAGCCTTCCTGAAAAATGCCCCCGTGGTGCTTAATGTGGCGACACTTTCCGGTGAGGTGAACTGGAAACAGATGCAGCAGGCGGTCAACGCCACGGGTTTGCGCATCGTCGGCGTCAGCGGCTGTAAAGATGACGCGCTGAAACGCATGATTGCCCGTGCAGGCCTGCCGATTCTGGCCGAAGGAAAAGAACAGAAGAAAAACGTGGAACCGGCTCCGCCTGCGCCGCCAGCAGAAAACCCGGTGGCGAAAACCCGCGTGATCAGTACCCCGGTACGTTCCGGACAACAAATTTATGCCCGCAACGCTGACCTGATTGTCACCAACAGCGTGAGCGCCGGTGCAGAACTGGTCGCCGATGGCAACATCCATGTTTACGGCATGATGCGCGGACGCGCACTGGCAGGTGCCAGCGGTGACCGTGACTGCCAGATTTTTTGCACCAGCCTGTCTGCTGAGCTGGTGTCGATTGCCGGAGAATACTGGATTATGGACCAGATCCCGGCAGAGTTTTTTAGTAAGGCCGCGCGCCTTAGCCTGAAAGATGGCGCACTGACAATACAAACACTGAATTAGTCGGGCAGACACCGCCCGTCGCAACAGACTTAGCCCCTTTGTTAAGGAAAGATACATATGGCACGCATTATTGTAGTTACATCGGGTAAAGGGGGCGTTGGTAAGACCACGTCAAGCGCGGCCATCGCTACCGGCCTGGCGCAGAAAGGCAAAAAAACCGTGGTGATCGATTTCGATATCGGTCTGCGTAACCTCGACCTGATTATGGGTTGCGAACGCCGCGTGGTGTATGACTTTGTCAACGTTATCCAGGGTGACGCCACGCTGAACCAGGCGCTGATCAAAGACAAGCGCACCGAAAACCTGTTTATCCTGCCTGCCTCACAGACACGCGATAAAGATGCCCTCACCCGCGAGGGCGTCGAAAAAGTGCTGAACGATCTGTCAGCCATGGAGTTTGATTTCGTGGTGTGTGACTCACCAGCAGGTATCGAGACTGGTGCGCTGATGGCGCTCTACTTCGCGGATGAAGCGATTATCACCACCAACCCGGAAGTCTCCTCGGTACGCGACTCAGACCGTATTCTCGGCATCATCGCCTCAAAATCGCGCCGTGCGGAAACCAGCCAGGAGCCGGTGAAAGAGCATCTGCTGCTCACCCGTTACAATCCAGGCCGTGTCAGCCGTGGCGACATGCTGAGCATGGAAGACGTACTGGAAATTCTGCGCATTCCGCTGGTCGGCGTGATCCCGGAAGATCAGTCTGTACTGCGTGCGTCTAACCAGGGTGAGCCGGTGATCCTGGATACCGAGTCCGATGCGGGTAAAGCCTATGCTGATACCGTCGATCGTTTACTCGGTGAAGAACGTCCCTTCCGCTTCATTGAAGAAGAGAAGAAGGGTTTCCTGAAACGCCTGTTCGGGGGATAACATGGCCTTACTTGATTTCTTTTTATCCCGAAAAAAGAACACAGCCAATATAGCCAAGGAACGGCTGCAAATCATTGTGGCGGAACGCAGAAGGAGCGACAGCGAGCCGCATTATCTGCCACAACTGAAGCGTGACATACTGGAAGTGATTTGCAAATACGTGAAGATCGATCCGGAAATGGTGACGGTCCAGCTGGATAACAAAGGGGATGATATTTCGATTCTGGAGCTGAATGTGACGCTACCGGAAGTGGAAGACGCCCCGAAATGACGCTTCGCTTATCCTGATTTTCCCCTGCACGTTTTGCAGGGGAAATCTGTTCCGGCAGACTCGTCTGATGGCGTATTAATAATTCGCCAGCAGCGCGTTGATGCCGTCTGCCATCAGTTCACCCCGCCAGCCCGCCAGTAATTCCGGCAAACGTTCCCGTGGTTTCAGCTGCCAATGCCAGCTCAGTAACTGGTTGATTTGCCGGCGCGATGCCAGTAGCTCCTGACTTAAACCCGAGCTCTCACTGACCTGCTGCACCAGCGCTTTCAGATCCTTAAACGCTTTGCGGTAATCCGGCTGATCGATGATATTGCTCAATGGCGCAGGCAGTGCCTCTTCCGGCAATGCTTCCGCTTCGGCTACCAGCCCAACCAGCGTTTTACCGTGAAAACGGATTTCATGGCCGTTCAGTCCGAGATGATCCAGCTCGCCCAGTGAGCCTGGCTGGTAGCGTGCCACTTTCCATAAATTCTCTTCGCGCACCACGAAATTGACCGCCATATCTTTCTCGCGCGCCAGCTCCAGACGCCAGGCGGCCAGCAGGCGCAACACTGCCAGCTGACGCGGACGCAGCTGCCAGGCATTGGTGATATCGCGCCAGGCGTCCTGCGGCTGCACCACTTCGCTGCGGCGCTGACACAGCAACGCACACTCGCTCAGCGCGGCGCTCATCTGCCCTGCCGCTTCCGTTTCTGTCATCAGCTGAGCCGCAATCGGCAGCAGATAGAACACATCGGCGGCGGCATATTCGCACTGCCGCGCCGTCAGCGGGCGTGCCAGCCAGTCGGTGCGCGCTTCGCTCTTATCCAGCGCCACGCCGGTATATGCCTCAACAATGGTGGCAAAACCACAGGAGAGCGGACGACCACAAAAAGCAGCCAGGATTTGCGTATCGATCATCGGTTGCGGCATCACGCCGAAATGATGCTGGAACACTTCCAGATCTTCGCTGCCAGCATGGAGATATTTGGTGACCTGCGCGTCAGTCAGCAGGTCGACAAACGGCGTCCAGTCAGTGATGGGCAGCGGGTCTATCAGCGACAGCTGCTCACCGTCATACAGCTGGATTAAACCTAACTGCGCATAGTAGGTGCGCGTGCGGACAAATTCGGTATCCAGCGCCAGCACAGGATGGCGACGTGCAGCCTGGCAAACGTCAGCCAGCGCCTGGTTGTCAGTGATTAATGTGTAATTCAATGGGGTTCTCTCTCACCGCCCGCAAACATAAAACGGGTGGCGTCAGGTGTTAAGCAATAAAAACGCCGGACAATCCGGCGTTGATTAATCTTTGCGATACAGCAGGCTGACCTTATCCGTTGCTTTGCGCCGCCTTAATGGCTTCTTCGCGTAATTCGCGGCGCAGAATTTTACCGACGTTACTCTTCGGCAGCTCGTCACGGAATTCGACAATCTTCGGCACTTTATACCCCGTCAGATGACGGCGGCAGTGCGCGATCAGTTCATCTTTAGTCAGTGAATCATCCTTTTTCACCACGCAGATTTTTACTGCTTCACCGGAAAGCTCGCTTGGTACGCCAATCGCGGCGACTTCACGCACTTTCGCATGCTGCATCAGCACATCTTCGATCTCGTTCGGATAAACATTGAAACCGGAAACCAGAATCATATCCTTTTTGCGATCGACAATACGCAGAAAGCCTTCGCTATCAACGGTAACAATATCGCCGCTGCGAAGCCATCCATTTTTTAAAACTTCATCAGTGGCTTGCGGATGCTGCCAGTAGCCAATCATCACCTGTGGTCCTTTAATGCACAGCTCGCCCGGCTCACCCGGTGCCACTTCATTACCGGCGTCATCCACCAGCTTAATATCGGTGGAGGGCACCGGCAGGCCGATACTGCCGTTGTGGCAGGTGATATCGTACGGGTTGACGGACACCAGCGGCGAACACTCCGTCAGGCCATAGCCCTCCAGCACATAGTGGCCGGTCAGCTTCTCCCAGCGCTCCGCCACCGCTTTCTGCACCGCCATGCCGCCGCCCGCAGAAAGACGCAGCGACGAGAAGTCGAGACGCTGGAACTCTTTATCATTCAGCAGTGCGTTAAACAGCGTATTGACGCCAGTAATGGTGGTAAACGGATATTTACCCAGCTCTTTCACCAGCTCCGGAATATCACGCGGGTTGGTGATCAGCAGATTGCTGCCGCCAAGATCGACAAACAGCAAGCAGTTCACCGTCAGGGCGAAAATATGGTACAGCGGCAGTGCCGTCACCACGATTTCATCGCCTTCACGCAACAGTGAACCATAGGTGGCTTTCGCCTGCTCCAGATTGGCCTGCATATTGCGGTGAGTGAGCATCGCCCCTTTCGCCACGCCGGTGGTGCCGCCGGTATATTGCAGGAAAGCCAGATCATCATTAATGATGGTCGGTTTCACATATTGCTGGCGGTATCCCTGCTGCAGTGCACTGCGGAAGGAAATGGCATGCGGCAGATGGTATTTCGGCACCAGCCGCTTGATGTACTTCACCACAAAGTTAACCAGTGTGGCTTTCGCCGGTGACAGCTGATCGCCAAGGCGCGTCAGAATGACATGTTTCACCTGGGTTTTCGCCACCACTTTTTCCAGCGTATGGGCGAAATTGGAAACCAGCACAATCGCAGCGGCACCGCTGTCATTCAGCTGATGCTCCAGTTCACGCGGGGTATACAGCGGATTGACATTCACCACCACCATACCAGCGCGCAGCACGCCGAACAGCGCAATCGGATACTGCAACAGGTTCGGCATCATCAGTGCCACCCTGTCGCCTTTCTTCAGGCCCAGTCCGTTTTGCAGGTAAGCGGCAAACGCACGGCTGCGCTCCTCCAGCTTACGGAAGGTCATCACCTGCCCCATATTAATAAACGCGGGCTGATCGGCGTAGCGCTTTGCCGACTGTTCAAATAAATCAATCAGCGATATGTAGCGTTCAGAATCAATTTCGGCCGGAACATCAGCCGGATAGCGATTAAGCCAAACCTTACTCAAGGATTCACCTCGGAAATCGTTATTTATTGTCATCGCAGCCTCACCTACATGATGTTTTAACAATATTTTAACTGAGCGTACCAGTTTGCAGATGTTTCTGTGATGAGGTTGCGAAGCGTATCACTAAATTTCTCGAACCAGACATTGATAAAACAAAACGGCCCGGTCGCTGTATGTTGCGACCGGGCCGCTAAAAATAATGTCGAAATATTATATCTTACTGCTGTGGTTATTCGGTCAGGATGGTCTGCACCTGCGCCGGTGTGCTGTTGTTATACCACCACGGCCCGGGTCCCCAGTAACCACCATGGCGGCCACGCGGCGGACCATACCAGATCCAGGGATCAATCGGCTGCGGCGGCATAACCACCTGCTGCGTCAGATGCCAGCGCTGGTAGCCGATGACATTCACCACCACAAACTGGTAATCCGCATCACCGACTTTGCCTTTTTCCGTGCCTTTAATCGATCCGACCACCGTGACCATCTGATTATTCAAATCGACCGGATCAACAAAGCCATTCACATCGGCAAAAATACGCCCGACAGAGGCGGCACTGAGCATCGGTTGCGCACTGCTGTCCAGCGGCTGCGTGGCAATCTCCAGCCGCGTACGGCCCGTCAGGTTGCTCACTTTCACCACTTTACCGCCAAAGCGCGATTCCTGGCCGACATACAACTGCGGCGCATTCATCACACGCAACAGATCCTGCTGCGGCGTCGGCGAGCTGCCTTTTATCGCATCAGGAATAGACGCACAGCCAGATAAAACCAGCGCCGCTACAGCTAACAGGCCCGCAGGGCCAATAAAACGTTTACGCATCATTAACTCTCCCTGGTACTGTTAGTTTAGACTCTGCGGCTGACAATAAGTTGCTGCTTAGCCGCGGCCAGGTAATTTTTTCCATGTCACTTCATTACGCAGGTAGACCGGTTCAGCATGCTCAACCGCCACCGTCACGCCATTGCGCAGTGCCTGCTGCGCCAGCGGCAGCATATCTTCCGCTGCGGGCAGTTCAACACCCGCAGAGGTTAACCGGAGAGCACTGTCGGTCCGCAGCTGCGGCCACGCCTGCCAGCCGGTGCCCACGGTCGCCCATGCGCCATCGAGCTGTGCCATACGCGCCAGCGCGGCGTCCGGTTTCAGCACCGCTTCGCTCGCTTCACCGTGCCAGTTGCCCTGCTCATCACGCTGGTATTCACCCCAGTAGACTTCGCCCATGCGCGCATCAATCGCCGCCAGCACACGGGTGGCACCCGTGAGACGCCATGCACCCTGCGCCATGGTCGCCAGCGTCGAGACACCAATCATCGGCAGGTCGGCGCCCAGCGCCAGCCCCTGCGCAATACCAATACCGATACGCACGCCGGTAAAGCTGCCCGGCCCGCGGCCAAACGCCAGCGCATCCAGTTCCGTCAGCGCCAGCTGATTGTTGCTCAGCACCTGCTGCACCAGCGGCAGGATGCGCTGCGTATGCTCACGCGGACAAAGTTCAAACAGAGCGTCAATATGCTGATCGTTCAGCAGCGCCACTGAACAGGCTTCAGTGGCCGTATCAATGGCTAAAATTCGCGTGGACATAGCAACCTCAGGCGGGATCAAAATTTTTCCGGCGGGCATCTTAGCACAAGATCACGGGAATGGCTGCGCGGGTTGCTCAGTAAGAAAGGCAACAGCGCGTTGCAGGTCGCGGGTGCGCGGCGCGGGCGGCAGGCTGTTAAGGAACACCGAACCATACGGGCGCATCACCAGCCGGTTATCGCAAATCACGATGACACCGCGGTCATTCACATCGCGGATCAAACGGCCCACCCCCTGTTTCAGCGTGATCACCGCATCCGGCAGCTGCACATCATCAAACGGCTCGCCACCACGCACGCGGCAATCCTCCATCCGCGCTTTCAGTAAAGGATCATCCGGCGAGGTGAACGGCAGTTTATCGATAATCACCAGCGACAGCGCGTCGCCGCGCACATCCACCCCTTCCCAGAAGCTGCTGGTGGCGACTAACAGCGCATTTCCTGCGGCGACAAACTGTTTCAGCAGCTGACCTTTGCTGGTTTCACCCTGCAGCAGCACCGGCAGCGTCAGACTGGCGCGGAATTCAGCGGCCAGGTCGCGCATCATCTGATGCGATGTACAAAGGAAGAAGCAACGGCCGTTGTTGGCTTCAATCAGCGGCAACAGCATCCGCGCCAGCTGCCGCGCGCCGCCGGGCTGATTGGGCGACGGCAGATGGCGTGGCACACACAGCAATGCCTGGCGGGCGTAATAGAACGGACTGTCGAGAATCAGCGACTGCGCATTGCTGACACCAAGCCGTTCGACAAAATGGGTCATCTGCTCATTCACCGCCAGCGTCGCCGACGTGAAAATCCACGCTGCCGGGCGTTCATCCATGACTTCACGGAAACGTTCAGAGACGGACAATGGCGTCAGCGCCAGCACAAAGTGACGTGAATTACACTCGTACCAGTAGCTGTAGCCGGGTTGCGACACCTCTTTTAAGCGCTTCAGACGGTTGCGATACAACGCCGCGCGTTCATAAGCCGCATCCAGCAGCGCCGAACGACCGAGCGCCATTTTCGCTACGTCATAGCAGAGTTCCAGCGCATCATCGAGCAGCGTCAGCGCTCGCTGGATAGGCGTGTCGCTGAGCAATTCGCGCAGATTGCCGCGATAACCCGGGTCACCGAGCACCAGGCGGAAATCCTGTGCACACTGCGCCAGCCGGTCGGCGGATTTCTGCAGTTGCTGCATATCGCGAATTTCAGTGCGGTAGGCGATGGTGATGTCTTTCGCCAGATCGAGCAGCTGACGGCTGGAGAGCTGCTGACCAAAATACTGGCTGGCGATATCCGGCACCTGATGCGCTTCATCGAAAATCATCACATCGGCTTCCGGGATCAGCTCAGCGAAACCGCTCTCTTTCACTACCATATCGGCGAGAAACAGATGGTGATTGACCACCACCACATCGGCATCCATCGCGCGACGGCGCGCTTTGACCACAAAACACTCTTTGTACAGCGGGCAGTCACTGCCGAGGCAGTTGTCGTTGGTGCTGGTCACCAGCGGCCAGATCGTGCTGTCTTCCGCCACCGCGCCGCAGGTGCTGATATCACCGTCGACCGTTTCCGTCGCCCAGCCGCGCAGATGCACCAGGTCGCTCAGCGCCTGTACCGCCAGTTCGCCCCCCGCCAGCGACTGCTGTTCCATACGTTCGAGGCAAAGATAGTTAGAGCGCCCTTTCAGCAGCGCCAGCTGACCTTTAAACTTCAGCGCCCGCGCCACCGTCGGTAGATCGCGGCTGTAGAGCTGATCCTGCAATGCTTTCGAGCCAGTGGAGACAATCACTTTTTTGCCGGAACGCAGCGCAGGGGCTAAGTAAGCGAAGGTTTTCCCCGTACCGGTCCCTGCCTCTACCACCAGCTCACTGCGGCGGGTGATCGCCTCCGTGACGGCCTGCGCCATCTGCCGCTGGGCTTCACGCGGTTTAAAACCGGGAATTTCCCGCGCCAGTGCGCCATCTGCTGCAAAATCGTCTGCCACAAACCCTCTCTTCTGCTGCCGGTTACCCATCCCCCGGCGCATTGCTGCCTGAAACCTGGCGGGGATAAAAACACTGTAATTATGTCAGTATTCTGCCCTCATCACCACAACAGATGACAGCGGAATGCTTTCTGTGTCAGGCTTAGCGCCACTCTTGTTAAGTAAGGAATTGCGATGACTATTCAGCGTATTGACGTGGGTTCGCGTATGTCGGAAGCCGTGATCTACAACAACACCGTCTATTACACCAGCGTGCCGGAAAATCTCGACGAGGGAGCAGAAGCGCAGACCGCCAATGCGCTGGCGGTGATTGATGCGTTACTGACGCGTGTCGGTTCCGATAAAAGCAAAATTCTCGACGCGACCATTTTTCTCGTCAGTCTGGACGATGTCCCGGCAATGAACCGCGCATGGGATGCCTGGGTGTCGCCAGGTCATGCTCCCGTGCGGTGCACGGTGCAGGCGCAGCTGGTCGACCCGAAATACAAAGTCGAAATCAAAATTATCGCCGCGCTGTAATGTCCTGCGGCGCGTTACTCGTCCTCTTCGTCTTCGAAACGCGCCGCAATATGACCGCCGGTATGGGTCTCGCGGATCTCCTGCGCCACCTGCGCAATCGCCTGGCCGCTGCTCATGCCCTGCGACATCAGTTCCTGAATGCGCTCCACCGCCTGTTGCTGCTGCTCGTGTGATAATGCCGGTAAACCTGTAATCATGGTGACTCCTCAACTCTTGATGCGCGAATTATTCCATGGTGAACAAACAGATGCCAGCAGGAGAAAAATATGCCAGGCTTGCATCTTTATGTTGTGATGATCTGCTGAACACCATGCCGCCTGTTTACCATCCGTTAGAGTATACGCCCGACGCCCTGAACAATCTGTTTGCCCGCGCCGCCCATCTGCCCTGGGCGATGCTGCTCAGTTCCGGTTTTGCCGAGCACAGTGACAACCGCTTCGACATTATGGTGGCGGAGCCGTGCGCGACCCTGCAGACCGCAGGCCAGCTGACCCGCTGGCAACAGGGCGACAGCATCACAGAATCCACCGATGACCCGCTGAGTCTGTTGCAGCAGGCGCTGGACAGCTTAAATCTGCCCACCACGCAACACGACGATTTCCCGTTCCAGGGTGGCGCGCTGGGTCTGTTCGGCTACGATCTCGGTCGCCGTTTTGAGCACCTGCCACAGCAGGCGCCGGATGACCTGACCACCCCGGATATGGCGGTCGGGCTGTATGACTGGGCCCTGATTGCCGACCACCAGCGCCGGACGCTGACGCTGGTCAGCCACCAACCCGTTGCCGCACGGCTGGCCTGGCTGAAGGCGCTGCCCGTCAATCCGTCACGCAAGCGTTTCACTCTGACCAGCGACTGGCAGTCCAATATGACGCCGGAGAGCTATGCGGAGAAGTTCGCCCGCGTACAGCACTATCTGCAGGCCGGTGACTGCTATCAGGTCAACCTGGCGCAACGCTTTACCGCTGACTATCAAGGCGATGAGTGGCAGGCGTTTACTCTGCTCAACCAGCAAAACCGTGCACCGTTCAGCGCCTTTTTGCGCCTGGAACAGAGCGTAATCCTCAGCCTGTCGCCGGAACGTTTTCTGGCTCTGCAACAGGATGTGATTGAAACCCGCCCGATTAAAGGCACCCTGCCGCGACTGGCAGATGCCGAAGCCGACCGGCTGCAGGCGCAAAAACTGGCGAACTCACCGAAAGATCGCGCGGAAAACCTGATGATTGTCGATCTGCTGCGCAATGATATTGGTCGCGTGGCGCAGCCCGGCACGGTGTCAGTGCCGGAGTTGTTTGTCGTCGAACCTTTCCCGGCAGTGCATCATCTGGTCAGCACCATCCGCGGCCGCCTGAAGCCGACCCTGCACGCCAGCGATCTGCTGCGCGCCTGTTTCCCGGGTGGCTCGATTACCGGCGCACCAAAAGTGCGGGCAATGGAAATTATTGAAGAACTGGAGCCGCAGCGCCGTAACGCCTGGTGTGGCAGCATTGGTTACCTCAGTCTCTGTGGCCGCATGGATACCAGCATCACCATCCGCACGCTGATTGCCGAACAGGGTAAACTGTTCTGTACCGCCGGGGGGGGCATTGTTGCTGACAGCCACTGTCAGGCCGAGTATCAGGAAACCTTCGATAAACTGAAACGCATTTTACCCTGCCTGCAGGCGAGCCGTGATGAACAGTAATCCACTGACGCTGACGCAGTTTCTCGCCCGCTTTACCCTCTGTCTGCCTCCCGCCGCAGAGGATATCGCCCCCAGCCGCCGCGCGGCAGTGCTGGTGCCGGTGGTGGCGCGCCCGCAGCCAACGCTGTTGCTGACCAAACGCGCGGCCACCCTGCGTAAACATGCCGGTCAGGTGGCATTTCCCGGCGGCATGATGGACAGCAGTGATGCATCACTGATCGCCACCGCGCTGCGTGAAGCCGAAGAAGAGGTCGCCATCCCGCCACAGCAGGTGCAGGTGATTGGTACTTTACCCGCCGTGACCAGCAGCACCGGTTTTCAGGTCACGCCGGTGGTCGGTGTACTGCCGGATAATCTGCGTTATCACGCCAATGAGGACGAAGTGGCGGCCGTGTTTGAAATGCCGCTGCAGGAAGTGCTGCGCCTCGGCCGTTATACACCGCTGGATATTCAGCGTCATGGCGTACAGCACCGTGTCTGGCTGTCGTGGTTTGAGGATTACTTTGTCTGGGGGATGACCGCAGGCATTATCCGCCAGCTGAGCCTGCAGACGACGGTGAATCGATCCTGATATCGCCTGCGACGTCAAATATGCTTAAGAATTGCACATCGCGTTATTTTTCACTGGTAATACCTAATCTCACGATCCAAATCACTTACTTACTCACCGTTTTCATTTATATTCCTCGCGCAACGAAAGTCAGTTATGCTATGCCGCCCGTCAGCCTGGTGGGATAAGTTTTTACTGATATTCAGATTATTTTTTTTCATGCGCAAAGGGATCTTTTTCTCGCATGATGAACATATTACCCTCTGCTCACCCGACACCCGCAGCAGAGCTACTGTATTCCTGAGGAGTTTGTAGCGTGATTAGCGTTTTCGACATGTTTAAGATCGGCATTGGCCCATCCAGCTCACATACGGTTGGACCGATGAAAGCCGGCAAACAATTCGTTGACGATCTGGCGGCAACTGGCCAGCTCAGTTCGGTGACCCGTATTGCGGTCGATGTCTATGGTTCACTCTCCCTGACGGGTAAAGGCCACCATACTGATATCGCCATTATTATGGGCCTGTCCGGTGCTTCACCTGACAGCGTCGATATCGACAGTATTCCCGGCTTTATCCGTGATGTGGAACAGCGCCAGCGCCTGTTGCTGGCAAATGGCCAGCACGAAGTGGATTTCCCGCGTGAAGGCGGCATGGTGTTCCGTCGTGATAACCTCTCACTGCATGAAAACGGCATGCGCATTAATGCCTTCAACGGCGAGCTGCTGATTTACAGCAAGACCTACTACTCCATCGGCGGCGGTTTTATTGTCGATGAAGAGAGCTTTGGTCAGTCGACGCTGTCAGAAGTCAGCGTGCCCTACCCGTTCCACAGCGCCAAAGAGATGCTGAACCATTGTCATGATACGGGTCTGTCGCTCTCCGGCATGGTGATGAAGAACGAACTGGCGCTGCATACTCGTGCGGAGATCGAAAGCTACTTCGGTGCAGTGTGGCAGACCATGCGCGACTGTATCGATCGCGGCCTGAATACCGAAGTCGTGCTGCCCGGCCCGCTGCGCGTACCGCGTCGTGCGGCAGCACTGCGCCGCCTGCTGGTCTCCTCCGGCAAACTGTCGAATGACCCGATGAACGTCATCGACTGGATTAATATGTTTGCGCTGGCGGTGAACGAAGAAAATGCGGCCGGTGGCCGTGTGGTCACCGCGCCAACCAATGGCGCCTGTGGCATCGTGCCGGCGGTGCTGGCCTATTACGATCACTTTATTGAAACCGTTACCCCGGATATCTTTATCCGTTACTTCCTTGCTTCTGGTGCAATCGGCGTGCTGTATAAAATGAACGCGTCGATTTCTGGTGCGGAAGTCGGCTGTCAGGGTGAAGTGGGTGTTGCCTGTTCCATGGCAGCGGCCGGTCTGGCGGAACTGCTGGGCGCCAGCCCGGAGCAGGTATGTGTGGCGGCAGAGATCGGCATGGAGCATAACCTCGGCCTGACCTGTGACCCGGTGGCCGGACAGGTGCAGGTTCCCTGCATTGAGCGTAATGCGATTGCGTCGGTCAAAGCGATCAATGCCGCGCGTATGGCCATGCGCCGTACCAGTGAACCGCGCGTTTCACTCGATAAAGTGATCGAAACCATGTACGAAACCGGCAAAGATATGAACGCCAAATACCGCGAAACGTCACGTGGCGGGCTGGCGATTAAAGTCCAGTGCGACTAATATTCAACCATTCTGATTTATAGAAAAAAAATAGTTCATTAGTGGACTATCACCCGCCCCAGGAAACCGATACAGTGAATTAGCGCGGCCTGTTTTATCAGGCCGCGTTGCTGTTTATCGCAGCGCAGCGCTTTTTCTTAACCGGGTCTAAACTAATATTTTATTCGGTCGATAACTGTTACTCGGAATCTCGTTTTGCGCTTTCTTTAAGGGTGGTTACTGATGCAAGTGTCCCAGCAAATTGTTGGACAGTTTCGTCGCAAGCGACTCCTGATCGCTTCGATTGTTGCCGCGTTAGTGCTCATTCTTACTTTAACCTTCCGCTTCTTTGAAGAGAAAGGCCGTATTGAGCAACAAGCGCACCGTTTTGCTAACAATGCCATACAGCGGTTCGACCGCATGTTCTCGCCACTGGATGTGTCAGCCAATAATACGCTGGCACTGGTGGGGCTTGACTGCGCCGATGTCCGTTTCCCGCTGGTGGAGAAAATGGCCATCCTGCAAACCGTGCGCGCGGTATGGCTGATCGATAATGACACCATCTACTGTTCCAGCATCTATGGCGAACGGGCGATTTCCTTCAGCACCTCCTACCCGGAGCTGGCGGTAAATAATCAGCGTATGCTGCTGACGGTAGACAATCATCTGCTGAAAGGCTCACCGGTACTGCTGTTCTGGACCCCGAAAAGCCTCGATAACCGCGCCGGCATTCTGCAGGTGATCAATATCGAGATGATGAGCAACTACCTGCTGGAACTGACGCTGCCATGGGTGGAACGCGCAGTGCTGAACGTCAGCGGTAAAAGCCTGGAATATGGCAATCCACTGATCGAAAACGCGGTGCCGTCGGAAGATGAAGTGAGCTATGAAGAGGCCTCACTGCGCTACCCGTTCTCAATTACCCTGTTTGGCCCATCGCCGGTGCGGCTGGCGCTGGTGAATCTGCCTTCCCAGATGCTGCTGGCGTTATTGCTGAGCCTGCTGACTGGTTATATCGTCTGGCTGGGTACTGCCAACCGCATGAGCATCGCCTGGCAAATCAGTTATGGTTTGTCGGCTCGCGAATTTATGGTCTACTGCCAGCCGCTCATCAATGCGCGCACTGGCGACTGTGACGGCATTGAGTTGCTGCTGCGCTGGAATAACCCACGCCAGGGCTGGATTCAGCCGGACGTGTTTATCCCGATGGCCGAGCGGCAGAACCTGATCGCCCCGCTGACGCGCTTTGTGATTAACGAAGCCGTTAGTTATCTGCCGCAGTTACCGGACAGTCCGAACTTTTATATTGCGATTAACGTCGCTGCCAGCCATTTCCGCGACCGGGCGATTCTCGACGATCTGCACCGTCTGTGGTGGCCAGCCAATCCGCGCCAGCAGCTGGTGGTGGAACTGACCGAACGCGACGCCCTGCCGGTGGTCGATCAGCGCGTGGTCTCGCATCTGCATAAAATCGGTGTGCAGCTGGCCATCGATGACTTTGGCACCGGACACAGCTCACTCGCTTACCTGAAAACGCTGAACCCGGACGTGCTGAAAATCGATAAAATCTTCACCGCCGCTATCGGCACTGACGCGATTAACGCCACCGTGACCGATATGGTAATTTCGCTGGCGCAGCGCCTGAATATCCGCCTGGTCGCTGAAGGGGTTGAGACAGCAGAACAGGCGGCCTATCTGCGTGAACGCGGTGTGGATACCCTGCAGGGCTACTACTATGCACGCCCGATGCCAATGGAAGATTTCCCGGAATGGCTGCGGCAGCATAAGCTGGCGCTGATTGCCTGAACCGGCAAATAACCGCAAACAACCGGGGCGCGATTTTTCGCGCCCCGGTTGTTTATCGTGATGCCTGCCCGTGACGTTTTACTGGCTCACCCCTTAGCGCTCTTCATTAAACACTACGCCTGTCTGTCGGCGCACCTCATCCATCGCTGCGAGGGTGACTAATGATGTCGCCAGCGGACGTACCGGTGAATCGCGCAGCCCCTGACCAATACACCAGGCGAAATGCTCGGCTTCATAACTGAGCTGGGTATAACGGCTGGCAGGCTCCTCCCAGTGCAGCGTCCCGCCCCCCTGGCTGGATGTGAGAGTAAAGTTGCCCGGCGCATAAAACTGGCCATCCAGCACCAGAGTGGCGTCACGCCCGGCAATCACAGCACCGCCTGGCGTATTGCTGAACAGGGTGGTGTTTAACACCGAATGCATACAGTTAGCATGGGTCAGCAGCATCGAAACCTGGCCGTTAACCCCGCCAGGCGCAGGCTGTCCCTGAGCAAAAATGGTTTCCGGCGCCCCGCCCACTTTAACACTCAGACTAATCAGGTAACTGCCGAGATCCAGCATTGGCCCGCCCGCCAGATCAGCATTGAAAATGCGGTGATCGGGCGTAAAAAACTCGCCATGATCGGCAATCAGGGTGTGTACATCTCCCAGCACGCCATCGTCCAGCAGCTGACTCAGCACATCGTATTTCGGCGCAAAGTCGCACCACATTGCTTCCATGCACAGCACACCCTGCTGTTGTGCACGTTGCTGTAGCACAGCGCCTTCCCGCACGTTCAGCGCCAGCGGCTTTTCAATCAGCACATGTTTACCGGCATTCAGCACTTTCAGGCCGTCAGGATAGTGGTGATTATGTGGCGTGGCGATATACACCGCATCAATATCAGGATGCGCCAGCATCTCATCCACACTGCTGAACGCATGGCGAATCTGCCACTTCGCGGCAAAGACATCGGCTTTCTGCTGGCTGCGCGATGCCACCGCCACCAGTTGCTGCTGCGTCTCCCCGGTCAGCGCACGGACGAAGTGATCGGCAATCCAGCCAGGGCCAATAATGCCCCAGCGCAAAACCGGAATGGTGTTTGCCGCCGGACGGCGCGGCACGGGTAATGATGAAGGAAACATGTTTTCTCCTGTGCTATCAATGATTCAGTCAGCCACCGCAGTCCAGCGGCGCGTAACCATCGACTCTTCAATCGCGGTCAGGATCAGCTGATTCTGCAGACCAAAGGCGAAGTCTGGATAACAGTCATCGTTACTGCAGATGCCCTGCACCAGATCATGCACTTCAATCACTTTCACATCGAAATAACCGAGGCCGCCGCCACCAAAATCGAAACCAAAGAACCCGGCATAAGAGGGGATCTGGCTGCCGGCATACAGCGTCTTAAAACCACGGTCGTGTTTGTCATCACTGAAACGGTAAACCTGTAGCTCGTTAAAGCGTTCGCCGTCCATATACAGCGTACCTTCGGTGCCGGACACTTCCCAGAACACGCCGAAGATGCGCCCGGCGGCAATACGTGAAGCTTCGATCACCCCGGATGCGCCACTGGCGAAATTCACCAGGCACTGCACCTGATCGTCATTTTCCACCTCACGCAATTCGGCATTGGTATCAATGCGACTGGCGTAACCGGCATCCACCTGCGGCACCGGGCGCTGACGCAGATACGTCTGCGCGCTGGCCGTCACTTCCCGGATATCGCCCATCAGAAACTGCGCCACCGACAGCGTATGCGCGCCGAGATCACCCAGCGCCCCGCTGCCGCCCAGCGTTTTCGAACAACGCCACGACCATGGCAGTGTCGGATCATTGTAGAAACCCTGATCAAACGTGCCGCGAAAGCGTACCGGAGTACCGATGTCGCCACGGGCGATAATCTGCTTCGCCAGCAGCGCGGCCGGCGTCTTGATATTGTTAAACGCCACCATGGTTTTCACCCCGGCGCGTTGCGCGGCAGCGGTCATTTCCCGTGCCTGCTGCGCACTGACCGCCAGCGGTTTTTCGCAGTAAACATGCTTGCCTGCCGCAATCGCCGCCAGCGCCATCTCATAATGCAGGTGGTTTGGCGAGGTGATATCCACCACATCCACGCTGGGGTCACTGACCAGCTCGCGCCAGTCACCATAGGCCTTCTGCGCGCCGAAACGTGCAGCATTGGCATCTGCCAGCGCCTGGTTCTGGTCGGCCAGCGCATACAGCACAGGACGCTTCGCCAGGCCGGGATAGATCAGCGCCGCGCGACGATAGGCATCCGCATGCGCCTGCCCCATAAAACCAGAACCAATCAGACCAATATTCAGGGTGTTACGCATTATGCAGTCTCCTGTACAGCAAGCGGGATGTCGAACTGTTCACTGAGCCAGTTTGCGGCGCGGCGCACGGTGGCAAGCGGTGGTGCCTGCTCCGGGTCCTGTTCCGCTTCCACAATCAGCCAGCCCTGGTAACCCCTGTTTTTTACAAAATCGATAATCGGCGCGTAATCGATGCAGCCATCACCTGGCACGGTAAACAGCCCGGCGCGGACGGCATCGTTGAAACTCAGATCTTCGTCATACACACGTTGCAGAATCGCCGGACGCACATCTTTCAGATGGATATGCACAATGCGCGCACCGTACTTGTGGATGACTGCCGCGATGTCGACGCCAGCGGCATAGCCATGTCCGCTGTCCAGCACCAGGCCGACATTGTGGCTGGTGTGCTGCAGGAACGTCGCCAGCTCATCGTCGTGCTCCACCAGCATCATCAGATGGTGGTGATAAGCCAGTTTCAGGCCGTAGTCGCGTAACAGGACATCTGCAAAGGCATTCACTTTGCTGGCGTAATGCGCCAGATCAATGCGGCTCAGCGCCGGGGAGAGTGAGATCGGTTCATCCAGCGGCGTCGCGCCAGGCAGCTGGCCGCATTCGCCATACACCATCACTTTCGCGCCCAGTTGCTGCAGCAGGCTGGCATGGTCGCGTACTGCAGCCACTTCCTCTTCCACACTGCGATCCGCGAGAAAACCGCTGTGCCAGCCTGATGCCAGTTGCAGCTCTGCCGCATTCAGCAGTGGTGCCAGCTGACTGACCGTGCGCGGAAACTTGCGTCCCAGTTCAATCCCGGCATAGCCTGCCTGCGCAGCCTGTTGCAGACAGGTTTCCAGCGGGATGTCGCCCCCGAGATCGTCCAGCACATCATTGGTCCAGCACAGCGGGCTGACACCGGGTATTACGCCTGTTGTCATCTGTTTGCTCCTTACGGGTGAGGTTGGCGTCACTATAAACAGCGCCCTGCTGGCGTCGGTATCGCTTTTCTGATGGAAAACCATCAGGCACACTGAGATGAAAACCGACTTTACTTTCAGGAGCTGAATCATGGCGCAGGCACCGGGCGTGACCATTACTTACTGTTCGCAATGCAACTGGATGCTACGTGCAGCATGGATGGCGCAGGAATTACTGAACACCTTCAGCACCGATCTGACGCAGGTGACACTGGTGCCGTCCAGCGGCGGGATTTATCAGATTGAGGTGGCGGGAGTACTGATCTGGGACCGTAAAACCGATGGCGGTTTCCCGGACGCAGCGGAGATTAAACGGCGTCTGCGCGCGCAATGTTTCCCGGATCGCGATTTAGGTCACAATGAGAAGAAAGACGCAGAGAAGGGGCAGTAAAAAACACACGATGTATGTGATACCGAGCCTGCACAGGGAACATGGGCAGATCGGAAAGTCGCTTTTCGCCATCCATGGCCGCTCGGCCCGCACCATCCCTGGCGCGGGACGCTTTCCTCTTCTGCCCATGTTCCCCGTGCTTTAACGTGGGTGTCGTCTGAGCAACACCACGTCAGAATCAGATGGTGCGATAAGCCGTGTTGACCTTCCATAAATAACGCGGAGCCTGTGCCGCCGGATGCTTATTCTGCACATGCTGGTAAAACTCGTCCGGCGTCATGGCATTAATCATCGCAATGGCGCGGTCACGATCGGATGAGAAAGTGCGCAGCAACGCCCCTGCCCCGTTGGCATAAGAGACAATCGTGGCATAACGCAGGGTTTCCGGATTACGGATCCCCGCCAGTTGTTGCGACTGCAGGATACGGATATAGGCCACGCCAATATCGATATTGCGCGCCGGGTCACGCAGCTCTTTGCTGCTCGGCTGACCGCGTTTTCCCTGCGCACGATAGACTTCGCGCCCGGCAGTGGACGCTTTAATCTGCATCAAGCCAATGGCATTCGAACGGCTGACCGCCGCAGGGTCGCCACCAGATTCAACGCTGATAATGGCGCTAATCAAACGTTCATCCACACCATAGTGACTGGCGGCATCTTCGGTAAACAGTGACCAGGCATGGGAGACTTTCTTCGGTGGCGCCTGGGTCAGCGGTGTATTGGGTTGAGACGGCGGCTGCCGTGGAGGCTCACTGGCGCATCCCGCCAGCAACAGCGCACAGAGCATCAACGATCGGGTTTTCACGCTTCTTTTTTCCTCGCAGCATTAGCCTGCGCTCAATCATACTGAGCGGCTTCAGGTTAAAAATTGCCGGTTATCTGAATTGCGGGGAAAACAGTGCCCACTGGTGACTTCACACCCGTTTTTCGTCATCATCAGCACAGTTGTGACAACAGGATCAGCGAAATGATTCAACCGTTGTTGTCTGAAAAACACTCAAAGGGAGATTGCCGTCTATGACAGGCCGACATTTTCATCTGGTGGCACCATCGGGTTACTGCCACAACCAGGCCGCTGCGCAGCGCGCAATAGCATGGCTGGAAGCACAGGGGCATCAGACAGACAACACCGCGATCATCACCCGCCGCTTTCAGCGTTTTGCCGGCAGTGACAGCGAACGGCTGGCAGAGATCAATGCGCTCGCCAGCCTTTCCCCGGAGACAGATATCGTGCTGGCGGTACGTGGCGGCTACGGCGCATCGCGCCTGTTGCAGCATATCGACTACTCTGCCCTGCAATGTTTACGGGACAAACCGCTGGCAATTTGTGGTCACAGTGATTTCACCGCCCTGCAGCTGGCGCTGCTGACAAAGAGTGGCGTGATCAGCTTCAGCGGCCCGATGCTGTGCGCGAATTTCGGGGCGGAAGTGCTGTCAGAGTTCACTCTGGAGCACTTCTGGCGTGCCATCACCTCACCACAGTTCACGGTGGAATGGCAAACCAGTGCGCCGGATACCCGGCTCAGTGGTCGTCTGTGGGGGGGCAATCTGGCGATGATCGCTTCGCTGGTCGGCACACCATGGCTGCCGCAATACGATGACGGCATTCTGGTGATCGAAGATATTAATGAACACCCGTTCCGCACCGAGCGCATGCTGTTGCAGCTGCACCACAGTGGCATTCTCGCACGTCAGCGGGCGATTATTACCGGCAGCTTTACCGGCGCCACGCTGAGTGATTATGACAATGGCTTCGATTTTGCCAGCGTGTGGCAGGGCATACGTGAGCTGACCGGGCTGCCGGTGATCACCGACCTGGCGTTTGGCCACGATCGGGATACCGTTACCCTGCCGCTGGGCGCGCAGGCCAGCTTACGTGTCAGCCACGGCCACAGCCAGCTGCAGCTGAGCGGACATCCGGTGCTCAGTCGCTAAGCACTTTTGTCAGATAGTGGCGCTGATGCTCGCGCGGGTAGTTATCCAGCGAGAAGCGCAGCTGATACCCCAGCTTTTCATAGAACGGGCGCGCCTGAAAGCTGGCGGTATCCACCTGCGCATAGATACAGCCGCGCGCACGCGCTTCCTGCTCCGCCGTCTGGATTAACCTGCTGCCGACTCCCTGCCCGCGCAGCGCATCACTCACCCACAGCATATCAATGCGTAACCAGTTCCCGGTGGTGGAACCGGTCAGTCCCGCCAGTTTCTGTCCTTCTTCGTCACAGACAAACACTGCCAGTGATTTAAGTTCAGAAATGTTAATGTGTTTTGCATTAAAGGCATTCAGACCTGCACGAATTTCATCAAGATCCTGGTGGCTGGGACTATCAGTAACACTGAGTTGCATAAAATCTCCTTAACCATTACTACATAAGGTTTACACTGCATTTACCAAACAAGACAAACACGGTGAGCGATTGTTTTTACCCACGATTCTTGGCTGTCTGCGCGACAGAAAAAAATATTTCCTCAGGAAAATTCTGATTAATGAAATTTAAGCTACTATTAATGAGCAAAAATTGATCGATGTTAAAGCGCGAGTGCGCGCAGCGTCACAGGATCAAACCATGTCGGGTTGCCAGGAGGGAGTATATATGAAACGACGTAGTGTTAGTTCATCGAAAATTCAGACTGTTGCCTACGATACTGAGCAGAAAATGCTGGAAATCGAATTTCGCCAGCATGAAGTTTATCGCTATCGCCATGTGCCGCTGACGGTGTTCCATCTGCTGATGGCCGCCCGCTCAAAAGGCAAGTTCTTTGTCGATAACATCAAAAACCAGTATCCGTTTAGCCGTGTTGCCTGATCATCGGTCTGTCAGGCCCGTGGCGCTGATCGCCGCCTCGCTGTCAGCGTCATAATATCATCATCCGGTTTCCCGCGGAGACGTTGCCAGGACGCTCCGCGACTTCCTCCCCCGCTGGTTATTTCTGCTTACCGACGCGCTATCCCCGCCACAATCCATTGAAAAAAAACGTAATGCCGGATTTGGTACCAGAATGCCATTTTTCTCTGCCAGCGCCGGGTACAATGCAGCCAGCACAGCACAACGACTATTTGACCGATTCAGGAGCAGTTTTCTCATGGCAAAGGATCAGGAGATCATCACGCAGTTACAGGGCATTCTGGCTGGCGATCAGTTGCTGACCAGCGAGGATGACAAAGCTTATTACATCAAAGGATTCCGCGTCGGAAAAGGCCAGGCGCTGGCGGTGGCAATGCCATCAAGCCTGATGCAACTCTGGCAGGTGCTGCAGGCGTGTGTCGCCTGTGACACCATTATTCTGATGCAGGCCGCCAACACCGGTGTCACCGGCGGTTCAACGCCCGACGGCAGTGATTACGATCGCGATGTCATTATTATCAGCACCCGCCGTCTTAAAGGCGTGCAGGTCATTGATGATGCGCGCCAGGTGATTGCGATGCCAGGCAGCACGCTCACCGAGCTGGAAAATGCCTTAAAACCGCATCACCGCGAACCGCATTCCGTCATTGGATCCTCCTGTATTGGTGCATCAGTCATTGGCGGCGTCTGCAATAATTCCGGCGGTTCGCTGATCCGCCGCGGTCCGGCCTTCACGGAAAAATCACTGTTTGCGCAAATCCTTCCCGATGGCAGCCTGACGCTGGTCAATCATCTGGGAATCGATCTCGGCACGACGCCAGAAGAGATGATCGCCCGTCTGGAACAGCAGGACTATACCACCGGCGTTGCGGCCGACTGGGAAGGCAAAATCTGGGCGGATGACTATGCCGCGGTATTGCGTGATGTCGATGCCGATACCCCGACCCGCTATAACGGCAATACTCAGTATCTGCACGACAGTTCCGGCAGCGCCGGTAAGATCGCCGTTTTTGCCGTACGCCTGGCCACCTTTGATGCCAGTGAGAGCACCCGCACCTTCTATATCGGCACCAGCCAGGAAAGTGAACTGGTGGCGCTGCGCCGCTGGCTGCTGGAAAACCTGCAGGAGCTGCCGTTGCAGGCGGAATATATCCACCGCGGTGCGTTTGATCTGACCGTGCGTTATGCCAAGCATATGTACTGGGCGATAGGTCATCTCGGCCCGGAATCCATCCCGGCGCTGATGGCGGGGAAAGCGAAATGGGATGTGCGGGTGAAGCACGCACGTATTCTGCCGCTGAATTTTGTTGATAAAGCGTTGCAACTGGTCAATCGCGCCACACCGAAGATGGTGGCGAAGCGCATTCTCGACTATCGCGATCGCTATGAACATCACCTGATGATCAAAGCGGAAGCACGTCATGCGCCCCAGTTACAACAGCTGCTGGATGCGTTCTTTGCCCGCCAGAGCGGGGAATTCTTCCTCTGTGATGCGCGGGAAGAGAAAGATGCGTTTCTGGTGCGCTTTGGCGTCGGCGGTTGCACTATCTCTTACTGTGACTATTACGGCATTAATCCCGATCAGCGTCTGCTTGCCTTTGATGTTGCGCTGCGCCGCAATGACAGCCAGTGGCGCATCGATCTGCCGCCGCATCTGCAGGCGCAGGTGCAGGAAGACTCCTGCTGCGGTCACTTTTTCTGCTTTGTGAACCATCAGGACTATATTCTGAAACCGGGTGTCGATGCAGAGGCATTTAAGCATGAGGTGCTGGCGTATCTTGATGAGCGCGGCGCGCGCTATCCGGCGGAACACAATGTCGGCCACCAGTACCATGCGTCGCACGATTATGAACAGCATATGCGTCAGCTCGATCCGACCAATAGCTGTAATCCGGGGATTGGTAAAACCAGTAAGAAGAAGTTCTGGCAGTAACGGACAAGCAGCGGCGGGGATACCGCCGCTGTGCTGCAGGTTAATCAAACTCCGACAAATCTTTAATCTCGTTGCGGTTGATCTGCTGCACCTTACCTGATTCGTCCGTATAGGTGATCATCCCGGTGTCTTCATCAGTTTGCGGCTTGCCGCTGGGGACGATGGTGCGGCCATCCTGCGTGTGCATGACATAATCGCTGCTGCAACCGCTCAGCATCAGACCCAGCACCAGCGCTGAGGTGGCAAAAAGAATCTTTTTCATGTTATTCGCTCCCTTTCATGGCTCCTTCTATAGTTAAGCACAAGGCAGGCGAGTCGCTGCGCTTTACGGACAACTCTGAACAGGCAGGAGGATGGGTGGGAAAAGTCGCAGGCATCATTGTGGTATTGCTGCTTTCGGGCTGTGCGTTAAAACAGTATCCGCAGGCAGAGGAAGTGAGTCCGGTACAGGCAAGCAACCTGGATTGCCCGGCCATCGATCGCGAGATTAGCCGCACGCACGAGATACAGCAGGAAATCGCGCGTAAAGGATCATTTGACGGGCTGACGGTACTGGGATTTATAGGTGATTTTGGTATCGGCAATGGCGTTGCCAAACACCGCGCCAGTAAAAAAGCGCAGGAAAGACTGGCGCAGCTCGACGCGCTGAAAGCGCAGAAATGCCCGGCAGCAGGTTAACTTAACTGTCACCCTCTTCTGCTGCCACTTCTGCTGCCACCAGCATCAGCGCCAGGCCCGCATCTTCCGTCGCGAACTGCCCCATGGCATCGCGAATGGCGCTGACACAGCCATTAACCCGCGACTGCTGTTCTGCAGGCAGTGAGGCCATGGCATTGCGGATAATCATTAAACTTGCCTCTTCTTCTCTCATTCAGTTGCTCCCTGTTTTTATTCAAGCGCACAATATCCTGAGAATACCTTCTCCTGTGCCGGGTCGTCATCATTTATCCACGTTAATGTTTTCGTCGACCGGGCACAGAAATCTGCTGGATCGGATATCGCGCCATTTGTCTGTTACGCTTTAAGACTGGGGAACATACCAGAATATTTGGCTTAAAGGATAAGATTAAGATGATAAAGCGCTCACGGATAAGCATTATCGCCAGCGTGCTGGTACTGGCAGGCTGTACGTCAGACTATCAGGGTACGGAGTGTACCGGGCAGGTTGAGAGTCTGTCCGGCGTGCCGCTGGGCCAGACGCAGGCGTTGATCATCGATCGCTTTAACTCATTTTCCGTCACCACCGCTCAGGGCACCATTCACAGCGGCACTCTGCACAGCAGCGACCGGCGGCTCTACTTCCCTTCCGCCGTCACCCGTGAAGGGTATCTCGCCCAGCGGCTCTCTGCCCATCGTTTCTGCCTGATTAATTCACCGCAGGATCAAATGGTCACCTATACCTGTCACTGAACCGTTGTCGCAAGGTGTATTGTCCTTAAGCCACCAGGAAGAACGCAAAGTGATATCGGTACTGGCTACCCGCTGCCGGGAAGGGTCGTCCAGCGTCAACCGGACGATATTATTTTCTGTATTTACCGCGCGCTATCTGTTGCTATGGGCGGGTGCACGAGCATGATTTTCCGGTAAAGGATACTCAGACCCGCCACCCGTGGGCTTGAACTCACAATTGCCGGTTTGCTTAAGCTGAGAAAAACGTCCACTGCTGTCAGCGTAGTTTTCCGTCACCTTTGTCGCAGCAGGTGATAGCGAAACAGAACTAATCGTCGACATAACAAACTCCATCTTGTTATTGATTACGGTGGTTAAGCGCGATCACCGTAGCAGCCTTTTCCAGCCACAGATACCAGTTTCCGCTCACGCCCCGCGAACGGTCAGTGTTCCAGCTGATACTCCAGCGAAATCTCCGCGTTGAGCAGTTTCGACACCGGACACCCCGCTTTTGCCTGCTGAATCAGCTCATCAAATTTGCCTTTATCAATGCCAGGTACTTTTACCCGGCTCTTCAGTGCCACATGGGTAATGGCGAATCCGCCCTCCACTTTGTCCAGCGACACGTCGGCAGTGGTATCAATGCTCTCCGGTACATGTCCTGCTTCACCGAGAATCAGCGATAACGCCATCGAGAAACAACCGGCATGCGCCGCACCAATCAGCTCTTCCGGGTTGGTGCCGGGCTGGCCTTCAAAACGGGTATTAAAACCGTAGGGCTGATCTTTTAGCGCGCCGCTTTCCGTCGAAATCAGGCCTTTACCTGTTTTGATGTCTCCACGCCAGTGTGCCTGTCCTTTTTTATGAATGGTCATGCGTCCTCCGGTTCAGTTTGAATGAACCTTCAGTATAGTGACTTTTGCGCATCCTGCCGGGATGCGGGTTCGGCCTGCGGGCGCAACGCGGCAAAGATAACCAGCACGGCAAGCAATAAAATCAGCGCACTCGCCAGGAAAACCGGCGTCACCCCACCCAGTGTAAAGATCACGCCCCCGAGCGCAGCACCAAGCGTAATCGCCAGCTGCACGGCCGCTACCAGCAGGCCGCCGCCGCTTTCCGCGTCGTCCGGCATAGTGCGAGTCACCCAGGTTGACCAGCCGACGGGCACTGCGCCAAATGCCATCCCCCACAACCCGATCAGTAAAGTATCCGTCACCAGCGACGATCCCAGCAGCACCAGCCCGATCCCCAACATTCCCATTACCAGTGGCATCAGCAGCAGTATCCGTTGCAGATGACGTGTCAGCAGCATTCCGGCAAGCATCGTACCCACGACATTCGCCACGCCAAAAGCCAGTAACACGACCGACAACTGCTGTGGCCCGGCACCCGCCACCTGCTCAAGAAACGGTCGCAGGTACGTAAAGAAGGCAAAATGACCGGCGAACACCAGTAACACCGCGCCCATCGCCAGCTGAATGCTACGCCGCTGCAGCAGGCGCAAAGTCGCGGCAGGTCTGCCCGAGACTTCCGGCGACATCGCGGGTAATGTCACCATTTGCCAGATCAGCGTGACTGCCCCAAATGCGCTGGCGACCAGGAAAACATTGCGCCAGCCCATCAGCTCGCCAAAATAACTGCCCAATGGCGCGGCCGCGATAGTGGCCAGCGAACCACCGCTATAGATCAGCGACAGCGCACGCGCCACCTGTGCTGGCGGCACCAGACGCATCGCCGTTGCCGCCGACAACGTCCAGAAACCGCCGATCGCCACCCCGAGCAACACCCGCCCGGCCAGCATAAAGGACAACTGTGGCGCAGACGCGACCAGTAAATTTGACATCACCAGCAGCAGCGACAATGCCAGCAATATCCGGCGGCGATCAATCTGGCGTGTGGCGCTGACGCCCAGCAGACTGGTCACCAGCGCAACGGCGGCAGTTATCGTCACCGCCTGGCCGGTGACACCCTCATTGACCGCGAAACTTTCCGCCATCGGCGTCAGCAGGCTGGCAGGCAAAAACTCAGCGGTAATCAGGCTGAAAACACCCAGCGTCAGGGAAAATACCGCGCCCCAGGCAGGCGGCGGTGCGGCGGTTGTCACAACGCCAGGGCGTTCGGCAGCGTTCATCGGCGATATCTCATCAGGTTGACAGTGCTTACAGCGTAAGCACCCGCTTCCGGATGGTCTATGATATAAAATCCGTCATTATTGATTATTCGTCCGGACTGAAGGCAGGTGAGATGTCACAGCAACGTATCAGTAACGATCTCGCCAGCGAATTACTGCTGGGGATGCGTCTGGTGGGAGTACAGTACAAGCGAATTGAAATGTCAGCCCCCTTTGGCATTCACTTTCCGCAACTTGCCGGGCGCGCGCAGTTTCATTTTATCAGCCGCGGCCCTGTGCTGTTACGCACCAGTGACAACCAGTTGTGGCCGCTGAACAGCGGTGATGCGGTACTGCTGCCGCAGGGTGCAAGCCACCTGTTGCTCTCCGCACCAGAGGTGCCCTGCACGGATATCACGGTGTTGAATACCGTCCCGGTGTACAGCAATATCAGTTGCATTCAGCACGGTGCTGACGCAGATGCAGACGCGCATTACGCCCTGATCTTTACCGGCAGTATGGAGTTTGAAATCGGCGGAATGCAGCCGCTGATACGTGCAATGCCGGAGCTGATGCTGGTCAGCACACTGATCGCCCAGTCCCGGAGGTACAGCCAATGCTGGATGCCATGGCGCGCGAGTCGCAGCAACAGCATGCAGGCTACGCCGGGATTCTCGCCCGTCTCGCCGATGTGGTGGCGGCGCTGATCGTGCGCGGCTGGGTGGAAAAAGGTTGTGGCAATACCTTTGGCTGGCTGCAGGCGTTGCGCGATCCGCAGCTCGGTAAAATGTTGCTGGCATTACATCGTGATCCTGGCAAAAACTGGACGGTGGCACAGCTAGCAGCGGAAATGGGCAGCTCACGTAGCGTCTTTGCTGAGCGCTTCCTTCGCGCCACAGGGATGACGCCGCTGCGTTATGTCACAGAACTGCGTATGCAGCTGGCCACGCAATGGCTGAGCCGGGATGGCGAGAGCGTTGAACGCGTCGCCTGGCGTCTGGGTTACGGCTCTCTGGCCGCATTCAGTCGTGCTTTCAAACGTGTTACCGGGCAGCCACCCGGCGCATTACGCCGTAAATCACCGCTGAGCGATGCCGCTGCTCAGCGGTGATTTACGCGCGACAGCAAAGACCCTGGTGTTGGTCAGAATAGCTTCCGGGAAACGCACATTTTTTTATCAGGGGCTTGTCGCCAGTTATCCTTCCCGGTATATCTTAAGGAAGGTGCGATTTAATCGTCAATTATGAGAACATAACTCTTTCTTTGACATAGACTTTTCACGATGCCCGCTCTTGCCAGCTATTCCTCCCGCAAAAAACAGTTCCTCGACCGTA
>NZ_CBFFRK010000035.1:0-34667 GCF_965644245.1 Erwinia sp. V71 | reverse complement strand
GATAGCTTATCGGTAGCTAACCGTCCCTCCATCCACATGACCAAGCGTTGCACTTATTATCTGAATTCGCGAAGTACCTGATGGCAATGCTGAACCTGGAGCAGTTGGCCACCTTTCGCCTGGTTATCGCCCGCGGCAGTTTCTCCGCCGCCGCAGAGCAGCTGGGTCTGTCGCAGCCCGCCGTCAGCCAGCAGGTCCGCCAGCTGGAACACTTTTTCCAGTCACGTCTGGTGGAACGCAGTGGCAGAGGCGTGAAAGCCACAGCGGCAGGCCAGTCGCTGCTGGCGCACAGTGAACAGATTGACGACGCCATTGCCGCCGCCTGTCAGGCCGTCGCCAGCCATGCGCAGGAGATTAGCGGCACGATTACCCTTGGCACCGGCGCGACCGCCTGCATCCATTTGCTGCCGCCGCTGTTGCAGCGCCTGCATCAGACGTATCCACTGCTGAATATTGTGGTCACCACTGGCAATACCCGCCAGGTGGTCTCGGCGGTGGAGGACAATCGTCTGGATATCGGCCTGGTCACCCTGCCAGCGCAGGGCAAAAACGTCGCGCTGACACCGCTGATCCAGGATGAGATGGTGGCCATTTTTGCTGCACATAACGGCGCACCACTGGCGGAAGCTGACGCCAGCTACCTGCAGCATCTGCCGATGATCGTGTTTGAATCCGGCAGCAGTACCCGTGAGCTGATCGACCAGTGGTTTACACTGGCCGGAGAACGCATTAACCCGATTATGGCGCTGGGCAATATCGAGGCGATTAAGCAGATGGTGAGAGCAGGACTGGGGTACAGCATTGTGCCGCGTATGTCGGTCAGCGCCGCCGCACAACAGGCCGGGCTGACCGTCTGTTCACTCCAGCCGCCACTGAACCGTACCCTGGGCACAGTGATGCGCCAGGATAAACCGCTGACACGCGGTATGCTGAAACTGCTTGCCGCCCTGAGCGAGCCACAACCAAAGGAACTGAACTCATCATGTCTGTCATTGATCCGGTAGCTAAACAGTTTGACGCGTATAACGCCCACGATCTGGACGCCTTCCTCGCCTGTTTTAGCGAAGACTTTACCGCCTGGCGCATGCCGGCAGAAGCGCCGTCATCTACAGGTAAAGCCGTCCTGCGCGAGTTCTACGCCAGCCAGCGTTTTAATAACCCGGCGCTGCGCGCTGAGCTGGTATCACGCACCGTGCTCGGCAACTAGGTGTTTGATCACGAACTGATTTATGGCCTCAGTGAACAGCCGCTTGAAAGCATCGCCATCTTTACCGTCGAAAATCAGCTGATCACCCGCGCCTGGTTCTGGTTTGCCTGATGGCAGAGTGAGCAGATGGGCGCCGATAGCACCTGTGGTACTGGTGCCGCGCGCCGGGACGTGTCTACAATAAACCCTACGAAGAACTGAACAGAGTAACAGGCAGGAGTCTGACGATGGCAACTGAATACGCAATTGTCGCCGGTGGTTGTTTCTGGTGCACCGAAGCGGTCTTTAAAGATGTGATTGGCGTGGAGTCAGTCGAAAGCGGCTATATTGGCGGCCATACGGTGAACCCCACCTATGAGCAGGTCTGTAGCGGTGAAACCGGTCATGCGGAAGCAATTCGCATCGGTTTTGACCCGGAAAAGCTGCACTATGGCGATCTGCTGGACATCAGCTTTGCCACTCACGATCCCACCCAGCTGAACCGCCAGGGTAACGACATGGGCACCCAGTATCGCACGGCGATATTCCCGCTCAGCGACGCACAACGTGCTGAAGCCGAAGCCGCGATTCAGCGCGCGCAGCAGGATCATCAGGAACCGGTGGTCACCACCATTGAAACGGGCGAATGGTATCCGGCGGAAGGTTACCACCAGGATTACTGGAGCGGACGCGGTCAGCAGAACGGTTACTGCCTGGCGGTGATCCCACCAAAACTGCAGAAACTGCGTAAAAGCTACGCGGCGCGGGTGAAGTCATTAAACCCTGATGGTTAAGGCTTAACCGAATATATCGAAAGGGAAAAAATCTGCTTGACCGTAACCGCACGACTCCCTATAGTAGCGCCCCGTTGCCCCCTGCGGGTGGTGACGCTAACAATATGGTGAGGTGTCCGAGAGGCTGAAGGAGCACGCCTGGAAAGTGTGTATACGGCAACGTATCAAGGGTTCGAATCCCTTCCTCACCGCCATATTCGAAGAGAATGCCTGAACTCACGTTCAGGCATTTTTTTTGCCCGGAACCCGTGGAGGAAGGGTGAGAAGCCTTGACCTCAAGGGTTCGACAAAACGGCTCAGCCGTTTTGCAGCGCCAAAGGCGCTGAATCCCTTCCCCATCCAACGCCTTAGCATCGCCGAACCTTCTGAAACGACCGGGCACCATCCTCCCCGTGAACACAATAAAAAAGCCCGAACTCACGTCCGGGCTTTTGCGGCTACATACCTACAGACTCACTCAACTAACTATAAGCCATCAGCGCGCGCTGACAGAGCGTCGAACGCACACAATCCTCTTTTTCAAAGCGAACAATCCCGACCATTTCATCTTCACGGAAACGCGCCAGCGCATCACTCAGCCCGGATTGCACATGGGACGGCAGGTCACACTGGGTAATATCGCCATTCACAATCACGGTGACATTTTCCCCGAGACGGGTCAGGAACATCTTCATCTGTGCGGCGGTGACGTTCTGCGCCTCATCAAGGATCACCACGGCATTTTCAAAAGTACGCCCGCGCATATAGGCAAAAGGCGCGATCTCTACCTTGCCGATTTCCGGCCGCAGGCAGTACTGCATAAAGGAAGAACCCAGACGTTTAACCAGAACGTCATACACCGGCCGGAAGTAAGGCGCAAACTTCTCAGAGATATCACCGGGCAGGAAGCCCAGGTCCTCATCCGCCTGAAGTACCGGACGCGTAACAATTATCCTGTCAACATCCTTTTGTATCAGGGCCTCTGCCGCCCTGGCAGCGCTGATCCAGGTTTTACCGCAACCCGCTTCGCCGGTGGCGAAGATCAGCTGTTTCTTTTCTATGGCGTTGAGATAGTGCGCCTGAGCTTCATTTCGGGCTTCAATCGGCGACTGGTCGCGGGTATCACGCGCCATACCAATTGCATCCAGCCCACCCATCTGCACCAGCGAGGTGACCGATTCTTCTTCACGCTGACGATGACTGCGTGAATCGCTGCGAAGCACACGTCTTGCTTCACGACGCGCTTTGATCACTGCTTTCTGTCTTCCCATAGTGGCACCTTACAGTTGGTTTCATTTCCCGCCCTCTTACACCGGTAAGAGAAGCGATTACGTGAACGCTTTAGAGGTCGTGGCTTCCTTTTAAGCCTTGCATAGCCATTGATGAACATGCGTACAGAGGCCGCAGCATATTACGCACCGGAAAATGGGTATCAATTTGAAAACAGAGGAGAGTAGAGAATATCGTTGAGGGAGAGAAACCCTCGCGAGAAAAAGCGCTAGAACAGGGCTGGAAACATAATTGCATTGGTACAACTTTTACCATTCGCGATCTCCGGGTGATACTTATCACAGAACTGCCTACCGCTATGAATAAAGTGCAACAGAATCCGGGTCGAATGCAACATTATTTTTACGTTTAATGCAGAGAAAAACGATGCATTACACTGGCATTATTAGCCATAAAACAGTTTATTGAAGTTAAACAAGGTGTTAACTACACGAATAACAGAAAAATCAGGGCGGATAATTGATGTCAAATAATGTCGGCGGGGTCATAACGTCAAATTAACGCCGGTGACTACCACGCAACCGGCGTTCAGTATCAGGCTTCCAGCAATCCCTGCGCCAGATAATGTTTATCATCAGGCACACCTGGCAAGGCGAAAAAATAACCGCCACCAATCGGCTTGATATACTCTTCCAGCGCTTCGCCATTTAAACGTTTTTGTACCGTTAAAAAGCCTTTTTCTAAATCATGCTGGTAGCAGACAAATAATAAGCCCATATCCAGCTGGCCTGAGTTCGAGACGCCAAGTGAATAGCTATAGCCCCGGCGCAGCATCAGGCTGTTCTGGGTTTGCCGGGTGCGCGGGTTCGCCAGCCGGATATGCGCATCCAGCGGGATCACTTCGCCGTCCGGGTCCTGGGTGTAATCAGGCACATCATGTTCATGCTGCATACCGAGCGGCGCACCACTGTGCTTTTCGCGACCAAAAATGGTCTGCTGTTCACGCAACGGTGTGCGGTCCCAGAACTCAACACGGAACTGGATAATTCGCACCGCCTGGTAGCTGCCACCTGCGGTCCAGGCCGGTTCGTCCTGTTCAGCCCCCACCCACAGGATATTATCCATCAGCGCCTGATCCGCGGTGTTCGGGTTGGCAGTGCCATCCTTAAAGCCCAGCAGGTTAATCGGCGTCTCTTTACCCCGGCTGCGCGCGGCATGGTCGGAAATAAACCCTTCCCGCCGCCAGCGCACGCTGAGTAAATCTGGCGAATGCTTGATAATATCGCGCAACGCATGGATCACCGTGTCATTGGTGTTGGCGCAAATCTGCAGCAGCAGGTCGCCATGGCACAGGCTGGCATCCAGCGCATCGTTAGGGAAACGCGTCATCGCCTGCAGCTTACGCGGTTTCAGCGTCTGCAGACCAAAACGTTCGTCAAACAGCGAGGTGCCCAGCGAGACGGTGATGGTCAGGTTATCGGGATAAATGGTGTCACCGAGAATACCGGAGTCCATTGGCGGCAACTGCGGATTGGTCACCAGCGGCGCCTGACCACCTTTGGTTAAAAAAGCGATGCGTTCGGTCAGCAGACGAAACAGCCGCTGCAGATCGTTCCGGTCCGTCGCCAGCACATCGAAAGCCACCAGCATCATCGCCGCCTGTTGCGGTGTCACGATACCGGACTGGTGACGGCCATAAAATGGCTGTTCCTCCAGGCGTGCATTAGGCGATAACGCACCCGGTGAGAATGCCTTATCCTGCGCGGCTGCCTCTGCGGCTGCCGCAACCGGGCAGCCACCACCAACAGCAAGGGCACCGCTCAGGATGCCCATACCTTTTAACAAACGTCGACGCGACGTCATGGTCGCGTCGTCAGACTGTTTTGTCATTTCGTGTTAGTCCAGACCTAAGGTCCCACGCAGCAGCGACAGGTCTTCGGCCAGTGAAGTAATCGGGCCTTTCAGCGCATTACGGTCAGCGGTAGTCAGCTTCTCGTAAGACTCATAACCGTCTTTGGTGCGATATTTGTCGAGGATGCTGTCCACTTTTTTGAAGTTAGCATCCACCTTCGCCAGCAGCTGCGGATTGGCTTTTTCCAGCAGCGGACGCAGCAGGTTCACTATCTTCTGCGCGCCATCAACGTTGGCACGGAAATCCCACAGGTCGGTACGGCTGTAGCGATCTTCCTCACCAGAAATCTTGCTGGCGGCCACTTCTTCGATCAGGCCAGCCGCGCCACCCACCACTTTGCCCGGCGGGAATGCCAGTTCATTAATGCGGGTTTGCAGCTCCAGCGTATCGTTATACAGCTGGTCAGCAAATGCCTCCATGCCTTTGGTGGTGTTGTCGCCAAACAGGGCTTTTTCCAGGCGGTGGAAACCGGTGAAGTTGGGATCTTCGGCTTTCTTCTCGTAGTCGTCTTCACGTGCATCGATCTTGCCATCCAGGTCCGAGAACAGCTCGGCAATCGGCTCAATACGTTCGTAGTGCTGACGGGTTGGTGCAAACAGCGCTTTCGCTTTGGCGATATCACCGGCTTTTACCGCATCGGTAAAGGCTTTGGTGCCTGCCACCAGCTGTTCCACTTCTTTGGTGACATACACTTTGTATTCCGCGATCGGCCCGACCAGCTGCAGCACATCCGTCTTGCCGTCATTCACCTTCGCGCCATTCGCTTTCACAATCAGCTTGCCTTTCGGGTTGCTCAGCAGACCACAGGTCATGTCATATTCACCGGCTTCGAGGTTGGCGGTCAGTTTCTGCGTAAAGCCTGGCGCGATATTCTCACGCTCTTCCACCACCATTACCCCTTTCAGGATCTCCCACTCCAGCCCTTTCTGGCTGTCGTTTTTGATGATGAACTGGGTTTTACCGGCGTCCACCGTCAGGGTCATAGGATCACACTGTTTGTCATTCACACTCACCTTGACCTGCGGAACGTCCGCAGCCTGAGCAGCAGTGGATGCAGCAGAGATCGCCAACAGCGCGACGTACAGCGCCTTGCGGCGAAAACGAATAGTCATACAATTTCCCTTTTAAAGATGGTTTAACTTCGCTTAACGCGTGCTTCCGGCAACGGAAGACGCTGGCCGCGCTGGCATAAAGAACAGCAACAATGCCGGGATCAGATAGATGAAATAGACCGCAACTTCACTGACGCTCGGGGCTTCCTGATAGCCGAGAATGCCTTCCAGCAGCGTACCGAACAGGGTGTGAGTTGAGAGTGAGTTACTCAGGTCGAAAGCGATGTCCTGGAAGTGATTCCACAGACCCGCCTCATGGAAAGCACGGATAGCACCGGCGGCAAGGCCCGCGGCGACAAACAGAATAAACAGGCCGCTCCACTTAAAGAAACGCGCCAGGTTGAGGCGCACACCGCCCCAGTAGATGACGCCGCCCAGCACCACAGCGGTTGCCAGACCGAGCAACGCGCCAATCGGCGGCGCGATACCGACATCCTGCTGGAACGCGGCCAGCAGGAAGAAGACCGATTCCAGCCCTTCACGCGCCACCGCCAGAAACACCATCAGCACCAGCGCCCAGCCATTATTGCTGCCTTTCTGCAACGCCTGGTCCACGGAGTCTTCCAGTTGGGCCTTCACATTGCGCGACACCTTACGCATCCAGAACACCATATACGTCAGGATGCACACCGCAATCACGGCCACGATGCCTTCAAACAACTCCTGCTCCTTCTGCGGGAATTCGCCGGTGGTTTCATTGATAAACACACCCACCGCCAGGCAGAGCGCCGCCGCGATCACCACCCCAATCCACATCGCGCCAAACCACTGGCTGCGCTGGGTACGTTTCAGATAGCTGGCAATCAGACTGACAATCAGTGCTGCCTCTAATCCCTCACGCAGCATAATCAGAAAAGGAACAAACATGCCTGCCACCTCAAATGTGAAACACGGTCAATGGTAAGTAAAGAATCGTAAAACAAAGACGAGATCGATTATCATTATCGCCATAAAAAATACAAGAGCCCGGCCCGCAAATTTGCCAGTTTGCCGGGCGATGGCACAAAAAAAACCCCCGTAAAAACGGGGGCTGGAGGAGAATTCGATGGCACAGGGAAGATGCGATCTGAGCAAATCGCCGGACTGATATCCCCTCCCCCGATCCCAACCATCCCCACACCATGAGGGAAGGAGCAACGGGTGCAGCCAGCCAGGCGACGTGACTTAATCCGCCTGATATTCCGCTTCTGCCGCGGCAAAACACTGCTGCTGCGCTGCTGAAGGTGCTTTACCCAGCAGACTAAACACCACAATCGCGATGCTGCCGAAGATAAAGCCTGGAATAATTTCGTACAGATCCAGCCATGCGTACTGCTTCCACACCAGCACGGTCACCGCACCGACAATCATCCCCGCCAGCGCGCCATTACGTGTCATGCGTGACCAGCACACAGCAAACAGCACCACCGGACCAAAGGCCGCACCAAAGCCCGCCCAGGCATAGCTCACCAGCCCCAGCACGCGGTTGTCCGGGTTCGCCGCCAGCAGAATGGCAATCACGGCCACCAGCAGCACCATCATGCGCCCTACCCACACCAGCTCGCGCTGGCTGGCATTCTTGCGCAGGAAGTTTTTATACAGGTCTTCGGTTAATGCGCTGGAGCACACCAGCAGCTGACAGCTCAGAGTGGACATCACCGCTGCCAGAATCGCTGACAGCAAGATACCGGCAATCCATGGGTTAAACAGAATACGCGTCAGCTCGATAAACACACGCTCGCCGTTCTCCGCCACATTGCCGGCCTGCTCAGGATGGTTCTGGAAATAGGCGATACCGAAGAAGCCCACGGCCACCGCGCCCGCCAGGCACAGAATCATCCAGGTCATACCGATACGGCGTGCTGCTTTCATTGAACGGTGAGAGTCTGCCGCCATAAAGCGCGCCAGAATATGCGGCTGACCAAAGTAACCCAGCCCCCAGCCCAGCAGCGAAATAATCGCGACAAAATTCAGCCCTTTCAGCATATTGAGGTTCTCAAGACTTTTCGCCTCAATCACCTGCAGTGAATCGCTGAGACCACCGACGGCGAAAATCACGATCACCGGCGTCAGGATCAGCGCGAAAATCATCAGGCTGGCCTGCACGGTATCGGTCCAGCTCACCGCCAGGAAGCCACCGATAAAGGTATAGGCGATGGTCGCCGCCGCACCGGCCCACAGTGCTGTTTCGTAGCTCATACCAAAGGTGCTTTCAAACAGACGCGCACCGGCGACAATGCCGGAAGCACAGTAGATGGTGAAGAACACCAGAATCACCAGCGCCGAAATCACCCGCAGCAGCTTGCTGTTATCTTCAAAACGGCTGGAGAAGAAGTCCGGCAGCGTCAGGGCGTTATCATGGTGCTCGGTCTGCACGCGCAGACGTCCGGCGACAATTTTCCAGTTCAGCCACGCGCCCAGCGTCAGACCAATGGCGATCCAGCTTTCCGAAATCCCCGAGAGGAAAATCGCCCCTGGCAGGCCCATCAGCAGCCAGCCGCTCATATCCGATGCGCCCGCTGACAGCGCCGTCACCACGCTGCCCAGACTGCGGCCGCCTAAAATATAGTCATCAAAGTTTTTCGTCGAGCGATAAGCGAAAAAACCGATCAATACCATGCCAAAGATATAAACAATAAAGGTCACCATCATCGGTGTACTTACAGTCATCCTGCTTTCTCCACTTATTATGGAAGGTGCGATTAATTCGATGGGAACCATTTTTTCGTCCTGTCATCGTATGGTAAATGAACAAAGAACCGCCCAAAACACTGAAAACGATAGATGAACGGCAATCATTGTAGTCATGAACAGAACTTTGAATGATTAAATCGCACCTTCCTTATCAATTATTGCCTGGGGTCGTTATCCCTTACCGTCAGCGCCGGAACAAAGCGACATGACAACCTGATGACCCCGAGGCGCGGTATCCTGCCGCAAAGCGCGCAAGGGCACAATCGATTTAACACAACTCCCGCCAGCCATTCACCTGCAATCGTTAAAAAAAAGTTAATAGGTTGCACCTGATCACAACTTTCACGGTTGCACTATCAGTAACCTTTTATTTTCCAGGTATTAGCAGCATTGCACGCGAGCAGGAGTGTTGCAGCAATATCCATGCCGATTTTTTCGGTTAACATCAGATTAACTTTTCGGGCTGTTAACCGGCTCACAATCAACTCGGTTGCACAAAGTTGCAACATCAGTGATATTGCTATTATCTCTTGTTATTTTTTTACCTTAGGAGTGTGTAAGGCATGGCCACAACTACCATGGGCGTCAAGCTGGATGACGCGACACGTGACCGGATTAAACTGGCGGCACAGAAGATTGATCGCACGTCACACTGGCTGATTAAACAGGCCATTTTCAACTACTTAGATCAGCTGGAAAACGGTCACGCCCTGCCGGAAGGCACACTACCGGCACAGGCTGATGAACAGGATGACGCCCCGGCAGAAGCCTTCCCGCAACCCTTCCTCGATTTTGCCGAACACATTTTACCGCAGTCGGTCACCCGCGCCGCCATCACTGCTGCCTGGCGTCGCCCGGAGCAGGAAGCGGTGCCGATGCTGCTGGATCAGGCACGTCTGCCTGCCCCACTGGCAGAGAAAACCCACCAGCTGGCTTATGGTCTGGCAGAGAAGCTGAGGAACCAAAAGAGTGCAGGCGGACGCGCTGGCATGGTGCAAAGTCTGCTGCAGGAGTTCTCCCTCTCTTCTCAGGAAGGGGTGGCGCTGATGTGTCTGGCGGAAGCCCTGCTGCGTATTCCGGACAAACCGACCCGTGATGCGCTGATCCGCGACAAAATCAGCAACGGCAACTGGCAGTCGCACCTTGGCCGCAGCCCGTCAATGTTTGTTAACGCCGCCACCTGGGGACTGCTGTTTACCGGGCGTCTGGTGTCCACCCACAATGAAGCCAGCCTGTCACACGCGCTGAACCGGATCATTGGCAAAAGCGGTGAACCGCTGATCCGCAAAGGCGTGGATATGGCGATGCGTCTGATGGGCGAGCAGTTTGTCACCGGCGAAACCATTGCCGAAGCACTGGCTAATGCGCGCAAGCTGGAGGAGAAAGGTTTCCGCTACTCCTACGATATGCTCGGCGAAGCAGCGCTGACCGCTGCCGACGCCAGTGCTTATCTGCTCTCTTACCAGCAGGCGATTCACGCTATCGGTAAAGCCTCTAACGGCCGGGGGATTTATGAAGGCCCGGGGATCTCCATCAAACTGTCTGCGCTGCATCCGCGTTACAGCCGTGCGCAATATGAGCGGGTAATGGATGAGCTGTATCCGGTGCTGAAATCCCTGACGTTACTGGCGCGTCAGTACGATATCGGCATTAATATTGATGCCGAAGAAGCAGACCGGCTGGAGCTGTCGCTGGATCTGCTGGAGCGGCTGTGCTTTGAACCGGAACTGGAAGGCTGGAACGGCATCGGCTTTGTTATCCAGGCCTATCAGAAACGCTGCCCGCTGGTGATTGACTGGCTGACCGATCTCGCTCAGCGCAGCCGTCGCCGCCTGATGATCCGCCTGGTAAAAGGCGCCTACTGGGACAGCGAAATCAAGCGTGCGCAGCTGGACGGACTCGAAGGCTATCCGGTATATACCCGCAAGGTGTACACCGATATCGCCTATCTCGCCTGCGCGCGCAAGCTGCTGGCATCGCCAAATCTGATCTACCCGCAGTTCGCCACCCATAACGCCCATACGCTGGCGGCGATTTACCAGTTGGCAGGCAATAACTACTATCCTGGACAATATGAATTCCAGTGCCTGCACGGCATGGGTGAACCGCTGTATGAGCAGGTGGTCGGCAAAGTCGCCGAGGGTAAACTCAACCGGCCGTGCCGTATTTATGCCCCGGTGGGCACTCATGAAACGCTGCTGGCCTACCTGGTGCGCCGCCTGCTGGAAAATGGTGCCAATACCTCATTTGTCAACCGTATCGCCGATGCCAGCCTGCCGCTGGATGAACTGGTGGCTGACCCGGTCAGCGCCGTGGAAAAACTGGCGCTGGCGGAAGGCGCTGTCGGTCTGCCGCATCCCAAAATCCCGCTGCCGCGCGATCTGTATGGCGCACAACGGCAAAATGCCGCCGGGCTGGATCTGGCGAATGAGCATCGTCTGGCTTCGCTCTCCAGTGCGCTACTGAACAGCGCCAGTCAGCAATGGCGGGCGCAACCGATGATTGACGGCAGCGCGACGCCAGGCCTCGCGCGCCCGGTGATTAACCCGGCAGAACCGAAAGATATTGTCGGTGAAGTGCGCGAAGCCAGCGAAGCCGAAGTCGCTGTAGCACTGGATGCCGCCGTGAGCGCCGGGCCGATCTGGTTCGCCACACCGCCTGCCGAGCGCGCCGCAATCCTTGAACGCGCCGCCATGCTGATGGAAGGCCAGATGCAGCAGCTGATGGGGATTCTGGTGCGTGAAGCCGGAAAAACCTTCAGCAACGCCATTGCCGAAGTGCGTGAAGCCGTCGATTTCCTGCGCTATTACGCCGGTCAGGTGCGTGATGACTTTGCCAATGAGAGTCACCGTCCGCTGGGGCCCGTGGTGTGTATCAGCCCGTGGAACTTCCCGCTGGCGATCTTCAGTGGTCAGATTGCGGCCGCGCTGGCTGCCGGCAATAGTGTGCTGGCGAAACCGGCAGAACAGACCCCGCTGATTGCCGCCCGTGCCGTGGAAATCCTGCATGATGCTGGCGTGCCGCGCGGTGTGCTTCAGCTGCTGCCAGGTCAGGGGGAAACGGTTGGCGCTCAGCTGACCCAGGATAATCGCGTACGTGGCGTGATGTTTACCGGTTCCACGGCAGTCGCCACCCTGCTGCAGCGTACCCTCGCCGGACGTCTCGATCCGCAGGGCCGCCCTACTCCGCTGATTGCCGAAACCGGTGGGATGAATGCGATGATCGTCGACTCCTCCGCCCTGACCGAGCAGGTCGTGACAGACATTATCAGCTCCGCCTTCGACAGCGCCGGACAGCGCTGCTCGGCGCTGCGACTGTTGTGCTTGCAGGAGGATATCGCCGACCATACGCTGACCATGCTGCGCGGTGCAATGGCCGAGTGCCGTATGGGCAACCCGGAACGTCTGTCGACGGATATTGGTCCGGTGATTGATGCCGAAGCCAAAACCGGTATTGAACGCCATATCCAGGCAATGCGCAGCAAAGGTCACACAGTATGGCAGGCCGCACGCCCGCATGCACAGGACAGCAAAGAGTGGACGCAGGGCACCTTTGTGCCGCCAACGCTGATTGAGCTGGAGACGGTCAGCGACCTCGATAAAGAGGTGTTTGGCCCGGTGCTGCATGTAGTGCGCTACGCGCGCAATACGCTGCCTGCGCTGGTCGGGCAAATCAACGCCTCCGGTTATGGTTTAACCCTTGGCGTGCACACCCGCATCGATGAAACCATCAACCAGGTCACGCAGACTGCGCAGGTCGGTAACCTGTACGTTAACCGCAATATGGTTGGCGCGGTGGTCGGTGTACAGCCCTTTGGCGGCGAAGGTCTGTCGGGCACCGGGCCGAAAGCTGGCGGGCCACTGTATCTTTGCCGTCTGCTGGCCGAACGCCCGGACGATGCCCTGCACGCCACACTGGAACGCCAGGATGCGCAGCAGCCACACGATACTGCACTCCGTGATGTGCTGCAGGCGGCACATCGCGCACTCAGCAGCTGGGCGGCGGATAAGCCACAACTGGCGAACATCTGCCAGCGTTATGGTGAACTGGCGCAGGGCGGTACGGTGCGCCAGCTCTGCGGGCCAACCGGTGAACGCAACAGCTACGCCCTGCTGCCACGTGAACGTGTGCTGTGTCTGGCGGATAACGATGATGACCGACTGATTCAGCTGGCCGCGGTCACCAGCGTCGGCAGCCGCGCGCTGTGGCGGGAAGAGGCGGCCGCGCGCGCGCTGTTCGCCACCCTGCCTGCTGTGGTGCAGCAGCGTATCGACTTTGCACCGGATGTGCTGGCCGCCACGGTGGCGTTTGATGCGGTGATTTATCATGGTGATGCGGATCAGCTGCGTGAACTCTGCACACAGGTTGCGGCGCGTGAAGGGGCAATTGTTTCCGTACAGGGCTTCGCCCGGGGAGAAAGCAATCTTCTGCTGGAACGGCTGCTGCTGGAGCGCTCACTGAGCGTCAACACCGCGGCGGCGGGGGGGAATGCCAGTCTGATGACGATTGGCTAAAGACAACAGCAGCAGGCTTTCTGCAGCCTGCTGCTGCTCTCGCTGAGAGCCTTACGCGCCCTGCTTTTTCTTTTCATCCGCGACAATACTTTTGAGGTGTGCCATGCTGCCAGCCAGGCTGCTGGTGGGCGCTTTTGGTGCTAACGCACAGGCCAGCGCATGCCAGATGTTGTCGTCATTATCCGGGCTGGTTGCCAGCCGCAGCCCGTCGTGACTGACCGCGTCATACCAGACCTTTCCGGTCGTATCATAACGCTGGCGCAGAATCAGCGTGCGACGAAGCGGCCGCTGCTGTGCGCACTGTTCCCCTGCGCTGTTGTAGCCTCTGAGCTCGTTACCTGCGCCGTCCTGAATAATCAGCGGCTGTTGATAGTAACGTGCCACTATCGCTTCATCATCACAGGCCAGCGATTCCTGTTTGACCGCCAGCGGGTTGAAACCTCTGCCGTAGGGCAATAACAGCCGGTCCCCCGCAGTTATTTCTTTGATGGTGACATAAACGGGAAAAAAATTATCCACAAAGATGACGGAGAGATTATTACCCTTATCGCCGGCAATACCCTGCTCATTGAGCAACGGCATTCCCGCCATCTGATTGGTATTTACCAGCGTCAGCAAACCTGCATTGAGAAACGCGGAGGTGACGATTCGCGGCCCATCCTGATTCTCTGGTGCCGCCCAGCTGTGTGCCAGGCTACGTTCAGCACCGATCTTGCGTTGCTCGTGCTGAATATCGGCCTCATTGCTCAGCAGGACGCCATTGTAGCCGCCAAGGATAGTAAAAGGTTTGATATCTATCCGAGCGGTGAGCCCGATACCTGCAGGTGCAGGAATATCGGTATCAGGATGCTGCGGGTCAGCAATAAAAGTGATTTCCGGCTCGTTAACATAATGCTTTAAGTAATTATCCTGCCTGCTGCCGTCCGTTTTGATCAGCCAGTGGATAAAGTTTTTAGCGTCGCGCAAGAATTGTTTCTGAAAACGTGCCGACTGTTGTTTCAGGCTGGCATCCAGCCCTGGAGCATAAAACAGCTTCAGTTCGCTGTGCTTAAATACGTCAGCGGTAATGCTGCGCGTCGGATCACGCGGATCGGCCAGCAGCGGGCCGTTTTTCTTTAACGCCAGATGCAGGCGCTCATCGGAAGGTTCCCAGCAACTTTCGTCTGCGTCACTGTCGGCCGGTTCCTGTTTAACCGCCATCAGCGGCGTGCCAGCGCCGGGCTGCGTTGCACTCTGCACCATAACGGCCACTGTCGGTGAAGGTGACAGCGAGTCTGTTATCGCCAGCGCCTGTTCATTACATTGTCTTCTTTGCAGAAACGCCAGCACATCCTGCCTTAATGCCTCTGGCCCGGGCACATTCAGTAGCGCTTCGCCGACATTTGTCAGTCCGCTCATCTCGATGCAGGCATAGCGATGCCAGGAAAACTGAGCAATACGGTGTTGCCAGGCAAACTTATGCAGTGTCCAGCGCTCACGTTGATCCTGCGACGCATTTTTCCATTTCAGCAGCGCCGCCTGCAGTCCTTTGTTTTTATGGTAAAACGCCTTACCTGATTCCGATAACGCACGCCTGGCGACCCAGTATCTTCTCACCATGCCGTAGCTGACCTTCGTCGCCACAGCAAAATCCCGCAGCTGCAGCGCCCGGCAGTCGGCAAACTGCAGTAAACAATCCAGTGCGGAGGTCAGGCGCAGAAATCCTGTATTATCTTCCTGCTGTTCCTCAGTGCGCTCGGCAATAATCAGCGCCCAGCCTTTATCAGTGACCCCATCCTGCACAGTGGCATAGAGGCCGATGCTGCGATTCTCAATACCGCACGATCCGAAATAATGCCTTAGCGTACGATGCCTCCGTTCGTCGGGCGACATTTTATCCCACGTCAGCAATGCTTCAACCAGCGAACGGGGGCTGAACGGTTGCTGCCGTCTTTCCTGATGCAACGCCTGGTTGGCCAGAAAAAGTTCGCCGTTTTTGTTCAAACCATGACGGTTAGCATAATGGTGCCAGCTTTTTACACCATGGTGGGCAAAGAAGACACCAACCGGCTGCTTCGCGGGGTATGTTATGGCTTGCGCCAGCCATGCCTTAAGTGCCTGTGCCGTCTGCGCTGGCGTCACGTTTTCGCCGGTATTCACCACACCTATACTGCTTTGTGCGGGTATCTCTGGCAACGCAGATGCCTCTCTGAATGGCGCTGGCGGGTAAGATTGTACGGTTGTCGTCAGCATCGTGGGTGAATCGGGACGCGAACCACCTGCCAGAAAAACGGCATGTTGTGATGACTGAGATGTATTGCCTGTTCCCAGAAGATGCTGCTTCAGCTCAGAACCCTGCGGCGTCATACTCACGTTATCGCTGCTTTGCGGCAACGTCTGCACCACCTGACGGCCAATCGGAGTATTAAACATCGGCACCTCCCTGTAGCAGTAACATCCTGATTTTCACGTTTTTTAGCCTGCACAGGCTGCCATAGCCACGCACCACAGGCTAACAGAATTCGCCATTTTTACCTGGCGGACCTCCCTGCCCGCACCACACAGTTACAGATCAAATTTCATCCGCAGCAGCTTTGGATAGATAAACAGCGATTTGCCCATCCCGCGATTGAGCAGCGTCCATACGGCCATCGAACAGGCGCTGCACAGCGCCACCATCGCCAGTGGAAAACCGACCGCCCACAGCAGCGAAAACAGCGGATAAGCAAACAGCTGATGGTGCAGCGCAAACAGGATCGCCGTCATACCGAAATACTCGATAAAGATGCGATGCAGCACGTAGATCTGCAGGGTGTTACGTCCCACCCAGTTCAGCCAGGATAAATCGAGATATTTATTCAGCTTACGCGCCAGCGCAATGCAGGCGGCAATCGACAACAGGCAGAGAAACAGGCTTTTCTCCAGTCCCAGCCAGATATGCCCCACCGCCAGCCCCAGCAGCAATAACCAGCGCCCGGTATTGCCACGCCGCCACTCGCTCAGGTGAATCATTTCACGGCTGTAAAACACCCCGGTCAGAAAGTAAATGAAGTATTGCGCCAGACTCGCCAGTCCCCAGCCCGGGATCATATCGCCCACCGCCGCATAATTCAGGGCGACGGCCGCCAGCAGCAGTGGCAGCCGGTACGGACAGAACAGTTTTGCCAGCAGGAAAAACAGCGCCAGCGCATACAGATACCAGGAGCTGCTCATCGCCACCAGCATCAGTTCAATAAACTGCTGTGGCGAATCCGCCCAGGCGGCATTGACATTATCCGACAGGCGCTGCCCGGTAATGCCGGTGGAAATCGCGTAAATCGACAGCCACTGAATCACGCCCCATAACAGATAGAGATACAGCAGGTTCGTCACACGGCTGGTAAACACCTCACGCCACGACTTATACAGGATCGCCCGCGCGGCCAGCAGCCCGGACACAAAGAAGAAAGCCGGCATCCGCAGTGGCGACAGGACGTTGTTAAAGACAATCCAGACTTTCGCTACCAGCGTGCCCGCAGTGAGATAGTGCAGCGTATTTTCAAATCCCGGTGAGACCACGTGATAAAGCACCACCAGCAGGATGCAGGCGCCTTTAAGCGTGTTGATCCACAGAATTTCTTCTGTTTTAGAGTTATGCATGGTGTTCACTCCGGCTGTGTGTAAAGCAAAATGCGTAACGTCACGCGTTATTGTCATACTTATGCCGGGGATTATTAGCGAAACGCATGCGCAATAGCTTTAGCTATTGTCTTAAAAAGTATCGAATGGACCTGCAAAATCAGTCAGTTAGAATGAAGCCACCTGCATACAGGCCTGTTATACGGGATGGCGGCGCGTGATTTTTCAGACTTTCCCCGCGCCGCCAGGTCCATCAGTTATTGAGGAATTTATCGAGGAACTGCCGGGTACGCGCCTGCTGTGGATGACTGAACAGCTGTTTTGCCGGTCCCTGCTCGACGATTTTGCCCTGATCCATAAATATCGCCCGATCGGCGACATCACGGGCAAAGCTCATCTCATGGGTGACGATCACCATGGTGCGCTTCTCCTGTGCCAGCGCGCGGATGGTATTCAATACTTCGCCCACCAGTTCCGGGTCCAGTGCTGAGGTCGGTTCATCGAACAGAATCACTTCCGGGCGCATCGCCAGCGCACGGGCGATCGCCACACGCTGCTGCTGTCCGCCAGACAGACGACGCGGAAAACTCTGTTCTTTACCGTGCAGCCCGACCTTTTCCAGCAACTGACGCGCGCGCGCCACCGCTTCATCACGGTTTTCCCCCTTCACAATCACCGGTCCTTCAATAATATTTTCCAGCACTGAGCGGTGCGGAAACAGATTGAAGTTCTGGAACACAAAGCCGACCTGCTGGCGTAGCTGGCGCACCTTGAGTTTCTGCTTGCTCAGCGGTTGCCCGGCATCAATCAGGATATCGCCCACCTGAATGGTGCCGCTGTCCGGGGTTTCCAGCAGATTAATGCTGCGCAGTAAGGTGGTTTTACCGGAACCGCTGGGGCCGATAATCGCCACCACTTCGCCGGAACTGACCTCAAGATCGATGCCATGTAACACCGTCTGCCCATTAAACTGCTTCACCAGTTTACTGACTTCGATGGCACTCATTTTGACTCCCGATCCTGACGATTAACATGGTTTTCCAGCCGGTTCTGCAGTGCGGACAGGAGGGTCGCCATCACCCAGTAAATCAGCGAGGCGGCAAGATACATGGTGAACACTTCCAGCGTGCGTGACGTGATCAGCTGTGCCTGACGGAACAGCTCCGGCACCTGAATGGTGGCAGCCAGCGAGGTATCTTTCACCAGGCTGATAAAGCTGTTACCCAGTGGCGGCAACGCGGTGCGCGCTGCCTGCGGTAAAATGACCCGGCGCAGCGTCTGCCACGGCGACATACCAATACTGGCGGCGGCTTCCCACTGACCCCGTTCAATGGCGGCAATCGCGCCACGCAGGGATTCAGAGGCGTACGCCGCAGTATTCAGCGACAGACCAATCATTGCCGACGGAATCGGGTCCAGTTCAATACCAAACTGTGGCAGGCCGTAGTAAATCATAAACAGCTGAGCGATTAACGGCGTGCCGCGAAAAACCGACACGTAGAAACGCGCCAGCCAGCTGAGCGGCCAGAACGACGACAGGCGCATCAGCGCCAGCAGAAAGCCGAGGATCAGCCCGAAGAACATGCCGCCGATACTCAGCTGCAGCGTAAAGACGGCGCCTTTCAGTAAAAAAGGTGCTGAATCCAGCACCAGTTGAATACTTTCCTGCATTATTTAGTGACGTCCGCGCCAAACCATTTTTGCGACAGTTTCGCCAGCGTGCCGTCTTTTTGCATCTCGGCAATGGCGTTGTCGATCGCTTTCACCAGATCCTCGTTGCCTTTACGCACCGCAACACCCGCTTCCTGACGTGAGAATGCCGGGCCTGCTACCGCCAGGGTGTCGCCGGTTTTCTTCACCAAGTCCAGCGCCGCCAGACGGTCAACCAGAATCGCATCGGTACGGCCTACACGCAGATCCTGATATTTGGTCGGGTCATCATCATAGGTACGCACATCGGCCTGCGGCACATGTTCACGCAGCCACTGCTCATAGTTGGAGCCCAGACCCACGCCAACTTTCTTGCCGTTCAGATCTTCCGGTTTGGTGATACTGCCCGCATTCGCTTTTTTGGTCAGCGCCTGAATGCCGGACACGGTGTAAGGGGTGGAGAAATCATATTTCTTTTTACGCTCGTCGGAGATGGTGACCTGGTTGATCACCACATCGATGCGTTTGGAATCCAGCGATGCCAGCATACCGTCCCATTTGGTCGGTTTCAGGTCGGCTTTCACGCCCAGATGCTGCGCCAGCGCCTGGGCGAATTCGACTTCGTAACCGGTCAGCTTGCCATTTTCATCCTGGAAGCTGAATGGCGGATAGGTGCCTTCAAGGCCCACAAGCAGCGAACCGCGCTGTTTCACTTTATCCAGCAGTTGTTCTGCAGCAAAGGTTTTGGCGTTAAAACCGGCGACCAGCGCCACGGCCATCACACCCATCACCAGCTGGCGACGTACTAATGAGAAATTCATATCTACCCCATTATTGCTGTTGTTTTTAAAGGCGGCAGTCGCGCCGCCCGAGATGGTCAACACCGTGCATTGACATGACCTGTTGTCTGTAGCGCCCGGATTATAGGGCGTTTTTCACCATCAGCTTAGACCGAAGGATGATAAGCAAATAACGCCGGTGCACCGCCGGTATGGACAAACACAATCGGCCCTTCACGGCGAAAACGTTTCTGGCTCAGGCCATCAATAAGTCCCGCCATCGCTTTACCGGTGTACACCGGATCGAGCAGGATGCCCTCCAGCCGAGCCAGCAGCTTCACCGCTTCCATTCCCTCTTCATTCGGCACACCGTACTGCGGGGAAAAATAGTCATCCCAGAGGGTGATCGGCGCACGGGCTTTCAGCTCCAGTTTCTCTGCCAGTGCCTGCTGCAGCTGCTGCACTTTCGGCAGCTGATCGGCCACTTTGCGCGAGACAGTCACGCCGACCAGTTCGGTGTCCGGCAGCAGCTGCTCCAGCCCGACCGCCAGCCCCGCATGCGTCCCCGCACTGCCGGATGCCACCACCACGGCAGCAATATCCAGCACCCCTTCGCTCTGGCTGGCAATCTCCTGCGCACATTCAACATAGCCCAGCGCCCCCAGTGCGTTAGAGCCGCCGACCGGCACCACATAAGGACGGAACCCCTGCGCTTCCAGCCGCGTCGCCTGCTCTTCCAGCTGACGATCCGGCGCGTCGAGCACATCGACAGGTACGATTTCGGTATCAAACAGATCCAGCAGCAGTCGGTTACCGTTGCTGTGATAGTTGGCAACGGCGGCATCGCCAAGCGGGTTTTCCAGCAGCGCGACACATTTCAGCCCCAGCTTCGCCGCCACCGCTGCCGTCTGGCGCACATGATTCGACTGAATGGCTCCGGCAGTGACCAGCACATCAGCCCCTTCACGCAGCGCATCGGCAGCGAGAAATTCGAGTTTACGCAGTTTATTGCCGCCCATCGCCAGTGGCGTGGCGTCATCGCGCTTAATAAAGATATCGCGACCGAGATAGTCAGAAAGTCGGGGAAGGTACTCTAACGCGGTCGGTAGACCGATCAGTTCGAGACGGGGAAATTGGTGCAGATTGTGTAAGGACAACGTCGCCTCCGGCAGAAACGTTTGCAGTTATCCTTACAGTGTTGCAGAAGATGACCCAAAGGTCACCTTCCAGATAATTAACGTGCTTAGTTACGCTGCCAGCCAAGGAACTGATCGTATTTGCGCAGGGCGATACGATAGTTATTGTTGCCGGCATCCGGCAGATCGTTTTCCAGGCACTCGTGCCAGCTGTTGCCACGCAATTTTTCTGCCGGGAAATTACGCGCCGACAGCATATCGTCGAGGCGGCGCAATCGCACCACATACTCGCGGATCGTGCTATGGCTCATTTCCGTCTGCTCAAACAGGTACTGTTTGAACGCCATGATATCGAAGTAATTAGGATGTGTGTTGCAATAAATATCGCTGCAAAAACGACATAACGCTGTCAGTTCGTTCTGTAATTTCAGCCACACCTGATCGTCGATCAGCTGGTCCATCCGGGAGATAGTTTCTTTATTGATTATCTGACCACGAAATACCAATGCCATTCTGTCTAACACTTTACCGCAATGGGAACAGTGACTCTGACTGTGTTTGTAATCTTTCAAATATCGGCTTAATGGCCTGGTTTTTGACTTGGTTCCCATTCAAGAGTCCCCGGTTATTATTTTGAGAGCGAGAACTGACTTTGTCAGCGCGCTCCCGTTAACCGGGCGCGCAGGCGTTTGATCGCCTGACTGTGCAGCTGGCTTACGCGGGACTCACCCACTTCCAGAACCGCGCCAATCTCTTTCAAATTCAGTTCTTCCTGGTAATAAAGTGTCAGCACCATTTTTTCGCGTTCAGGCAGAGCCTCAATCGCTTCAATGACGCGTTCACGCAGATTCCCTTCCATCAACTGGTGCAGCGGATTAGCCTCTTCATGGCCGTCCGTCACCAGCTCCGCGCTGTCACCGTGTTCTTCACGATATTCGTCGTAAGAAAACAGCTGGCTGTTGTTGGTATCCAGCAGAATCTGCCGGTACTCCTCAAGTGACACATCGAGTTGTGCAGCCACTTCCTGTTCTGTGGCTGAGCGTCCCAGAGCCTGCTCAACCTGGTGCATGGCACTGGCCACTTCGCGCGCATTACGGCGCACGCTGCGTGGAGCCCAGTCACGGCTACGCAATTCATCCAGCATCGCACCCCGGATGCGCTGCACGGCGTAAGTGGTAAAGGCTGTGCCCTGTAACGCGTCATAGCGCTCCACGGCATTTAACAGACCAATACCTCCTGCCTGCAGCAGATCGTCAAGTTCGACGCTGGCGGGCAGCCGTACCTGCAGGCGCAATGCTTCATGGCGCACCAGCGGTACGTATCGCTGCCACAGCGAATGTTTATCCATCACGCCATCGGCGGTATATAGATCGTTCACTCTGACTACCCTGCGTTAATTAAGTTATCGGCATGATTATCTGTTTCTGTAGGGCAGTTTGATTGGTGGAATAGCGGCAAAAAAGGCGGGTTATTTCGTTTTTGTGGCATTCGCAGATCCCGCAACCGGAAAAGATCGGCTGCGGGATCGACGATCAAAGTTTGCGACTGAGACGCTCGCGGGTGCTGTCCGGCACCAGCGACCACAGGGCACAGACTTTGCCTTCCAGTTCACGGTAAAACGGCAGTAACGTATGATCCTCCAGCAGCGTCTGGCGAAAATGCACCGTCCCCGCTTTTGGATCAATCGACAACCGCTGGCTGGCGAACAGGCGCTGTAAGTCGCTGCGTAAAAACAGCCCATTATCGGTGCTGTTATCAAGCAGAAACCCCAGCTCATTCTCCTGGGTATCGATATGGCAGGCTTCCACCCATGGCCACGCCTGCTCATCGGTCAGCAGCGTGCCGGTGATGATACAGGCGCCATAGCGCGCACGCACCGCCTGGTTAAATTCCAGGTGGCTGGCACGCTGCCACAGCCGCGATTTAACGCGTCGCCCAACCTGGGTTCCCGGCATCACACCGGTCGCCGCCGGCAGTAACGCCGAGGTCAGCACCACGATAAACTGCAGCTGGCGCGAGTATTCGAAGCAGGGTTTCGACTGGCGGTCATACAACTGCCAGTACTCATCCTCATCATCACTGCGCAGCAGCGTCAGCGTATAGCCACGCTGTTGCAGCAGGGACTGCGCCATGATCGATGCCGGGTCCAGCATCGCCAGCACCTTGCTCTCCCCCATCACTTTCCAGCTGTTCCACGGAGCAGGCTCCTGGGCACGGCGGAAATAGAGGAAGCTCTCCTGGCTGTGTAAATAGTGTTCAAAACGCGACAGATAATTTTTCCGCTCGTTATCACCACTAATAAACAGCAGGTCTTCCAGTGGTATATGACAATCCTTGCTGGCGAAGACGGCGCGGATTGTCAGGCTTTTGCTGGTTGTGGACGGGCTGAGCAGTCCACGTGTAGTCAGTAATTTATCATCGGGATATTTCTGGCTATAGCGCTCGCTGATGTCATCAAACGACAGAACATCCCCAGGTAACAAGTCATAATTGAAGCGCATAGCACACTCCAGAAGCGGGAAAAGTTAATCAAAAAACAGACAAGCTGCTGTTGGAAGTTATCGGCAGAATGGCGGGGAACTGTAACAGTCTGTTTGCTTTCTGAACGAGAATTTAACCGCGAAAGGAGGTCATACTGGCGGAGATGACTCCCCACGCCAGGCGTGGGGAGAAAAGATGAAGAAAATCAGGAAGCAACCTGTTTAAATCTTTCCAGCATGCGATCCATATACGCGCGATCAATGCCGCTTTTAATTTTAAACACACCGGCACTTTCTGCTTTTTCCACGGTATCGAGGAATTCCAGCACGGAGTGATAGTCGCGGCGGTTCCAGAAGTCGTGGATAAAGATCGTCGTGGCAGAGAGATCCTGCTGGGTATCCAGCGCATGCTTAATCGCATTCAGGGTACAGGCCACGCGGAAGCGCCCGTCAACCAGAACAAAATCGAAGCCCTGCTCGTGGCTGAGAATCGCTTCACTGTACAGCGAGAATTTCTCTTTATGGCTGTCATCCACCGGATAGCCCCATTCTTTGGTCGGCCCAATGTCGACGTAATCGACTTTGCACAACGGACCGGCTTCTTTATGCAGCGTATCCACCCAGAATTTATCGCTTTCGACACCATACACTTCGATGCCGTTACGGGTTGCCAGTTTGGTTGAGCCACCGCTGCCAAATTCGAAGTAACGAGTCGACTGTTTCACGTAACGCTCAAACAGCTCGGTTTCCGCCGGAGACATGCGTGGCACTTCCGGGATAATGTTAACCACTTTCTTCTCTGGCTGGCTTGCAGGGGCCGCCTGTGTTGCATCACTGACATTATTCAGAAACGCCTGCGCCCGTTCTGTTGAGCCGCTCAGCAATACCTGTGCGGCTGCATCACGCATTTTGTAACCGGCATACAGAATAAATGCCAGCTTCTCACGCTGTTCACCGCTCAGTTCCGCAAGACGCTTAGCATCCGGCACAAACAACAATTGTGCAGAGACCATTTTTGATGACGGCAACGGCTCATGACCGTCAATCACGAGCGGTGCTGCGTAGCTAATGTTGCTAAAGGCATGGAAAGTAAAGCCATACTGCGCCAGCGTTTCACCGATCTCATCGAAACGCATCTGCCCCTGATGGGTGGCTACAAAGCGATAATTGACCGCCAGTAACAGGCAACTGTTCAGCACACGTGTCGCATGCTGGAACACGGTACGCAGGTTAAAGCGGTTATCGAGCACAAACCATTCAAGCCGATCCAGACCGTGAATGTTATCCAGTTTCGACGAAGCTGCGGTGATCTCAGTGAGCACGCGCTGCCCTGCCCAGTCACCCGCGGCATCTTCCGCTTTCAGCGCTTTCAAATCACTGCTGTAACGTGAATCAAGGCACATATACACCGGCGTATCGTCACCATTGCCCAGCAGATGCATTTGAATATGTTGAATCGACTTGCGGTCCAGCGGCAGATGGCTCTCTTCAACCTCGCCCAGCGTATCCATAATCACACTGTGAATCGCGTTGGTGGAAGAAAGGTCAATGAAATCTTTACCACGGGCAAACACGCCGCCGTAGTCCATCATCATCACTTTGCCGTTCAGCCTGAATTCAAAAGCATCATCCTGACGTACAGGCACAACACTGGCCGTTTCTGTCGGATGTTCCAGTACAACCGGTACACCATCATCGGCAAAGTAAGGCTGCGCACCCTCAGTCATATGAAGCGCTTCTGGGGCTTTTCCGTCACAATAACGCTGCCAGACTGCACGCATGGCGTCAGAGAAGTGCTGGGCAAAGCGCTGACCATCGCAAACGGGTGACTGGAGCAGAACATCGCGCAGGTGCTGGCGGATAATCACCAGGCTGTCGGTATCATTCGCCATACCGGTCGCAATATCGATGTATTGCTGCCAGCTGCCCGCGACCAGCTCTGGCATACCGCCATGCACCAGATGCGACGCTGAATGTCGGCCAGCAAACGTTGGACCCGGCAAGGTTACCACCGGCACCCCCATCGCCATCGCTTCACAAGTGGTTAAACCACCGGAGTAAGGCCAGGGATCAAGGGCAATATCGATATCGTTGTAGGTCGCCAGCAGTTCTTTATGCGGCGAAGCCCCTTCAAGAATCACACGCTCGCGCTCAATACCATGATTTTCCATAGTCGTGAGTACTTTTTCACGCAGAGATTCGTTTTTAAAGTTAAAACTTTTCAGCAGTAAACGTGACGATGGCACGTTATTTAATAATGCCGCCCACTGTTCAAGCAGCAAATCGTTGATCTTCGAAGCATTGTTAAAGCAGCCAAAGGTGATATAGCCCTTTTTCTTAAACGGCGGTTCACTCAATGCTGGCAGATAATAAGGCGGATCATAACAAATATAATCGCCAGGCAGGCGAATCAGCTTTTCTGTGTACAGTGCATCCGCACCTTCCGGTGTTTCAACATGATCACTGAGCAGATAATCCATGGTTTTCAAACCAGTACTACTGATCAGGCCGCCCACCCATTTAATAATAATCGGTGCAGGAGCGGCCTGTAGTGCAGGCATTCGGCTATTAGCGTTATAACCGCAAAGGTCGAACAGAATATCGATCTCATCATCACGGATCATTTTGTCCAGCACATCATCTTTCTGACCAGCAACAACCTGCCATTTCGTACAAATACGCTGAATGCGATGGGTAATATGATCTTCACTAAAGTTAGTACTGTAAGCGTAAAACTCCATCTGCGAGGCCGGGATATGCGAAAGACCCAGCGTAATCATATTGCCGACCGGGTGCGAACGCAGACCATCAGAGATCATACCGATACGCAATTTTTTGTTTTTCGCTTTATTTTTCGCAACGGCACGTTTGACGCTATGTCCCGGTTTGAAGATGTCCTGCCAGCTTTTACACAGGGCCAGAATCTCTTCCGCACTTTTCAGCGGGTCATAGTGTGAACCAACAATGTGGTTATAAAATGGTGTGGGGTTATTTTTTGATAATCGGCTGCTTTCGGCATAAGCCTGATTCATTTTTTCGAATTCGGCCAAATCCTGATAGATCATCCCCAGGTTGTTCCAGTACAACCAGTTTTGCGGTTCTTCCCGGGTCATCTCCTCGAATGCAACGACAGCCAGCTCATATTTTTTTTGTTTCTGCAATACAGTCGCTAACAATGAACGCAGCGGGCGCGATTCCTCATGATTCAGTTTTTTGATCGCATCCTGTAAAAAGATTTCAGCTTCCGCCATGCGGTCGCTGTTATAGAAAATATTCGCTTTGGCGTATAACGCTTCATTATAGGAGGGGTAAAGTTCCAGTGCCTTATTCAGACTCTGTTCCGCCTCAAAAAAAGCCCCCTGCCTTTCATGTGCCCGTCCAGAGAGTACCCATAATAAGGGATTCTGCGCATCACGTTGAAGTAACTCATTCAACAGAACTAATGCATCTGCCGGATTCTGCGTCATTAAATCAGCAGCACGTTTGATTTTGGCATTAAACTCGCTGCCAGCGCCATTCTTGTTATTAATTACTGGTCTTGAGGCTGATTTTTTCATAGGAGAAATTTACCGTTATATGTTCCGGCAGAGCAACAGATTATGCCATCTGTCAGTCCGCACCCCAGGAAGCCAGTATAAAATGCACAAAAAAAAATAACGGGTAAAATACCCGTTATTTTTGATGCTATTTAAGCGGATTGCTGGTTCAGACTTACTGCAGCAGAGACAGTACGTTCTGTGGAACCTGGTTCGCTTTAGACAGTACTGAAGTACCCGCCTGTTGCAGAATCTGCGCACGGCTCATTTCAGATACTTCGGTCGCGTAATCAGCATCTTCGATACGGCTCTTAGCAGCAGTGATGTTGGTTACGGTGCTGTTCAGGTTGTTAACCGTTGATTCGAAACGGTTCTGGCTCGCACCCAGGCTACTACGCAGGGAGTCAACGCTGGAGATAGCTTTGTCGATTTCAGCCAGCAGACCAGTGTCAACGGTAGCAACGGTAGCAGTAGTACCGGTAGCAGCGGTGTAAGTTGCCAGGATACCGATAGCAGATGCACCAGTTGAGCCCTCAGTGATGCCAGTCAGGCCAGCAGTAGAGAACAGAGTGGTAGAATCGATTTTCTTCAGAGAGATACCTATAGTTTCGCTATCCTGCGCACCAACCTGGATGTTCAGAGTCTGTGCAGTAGACAGAACTTTGATGCCGTTGAAGCTGGTCTGTGAAGAAACACGGTTGATTTCTTTGATACGGTCAACGATTTCGTTGTTGATTGACACCAGGTCATCACCGGAGTTAGTACCGTTGTTTGCCTGAACAGCCAGCTCACGAATACGCTGTAAGTTGGTGTTGATTTCGTTCAGTGCGCCTTCAGTAGTCTGAGCGATGGAGATACCATCGTTAGCGTTACGTGCAGCCTGAGTCAGACCGTTAGTCTGAGAGGTCATACGGTTAGCAATTGCCTGACCAGCAGCGTCATCTTTCGCGCTGTTGATACGCAGACCAGAAGACAGACGCTCGATGGCGGTGCTCAGAGATGACTGAGATTTATTCAGGTTATTCTGAGTGGTCAGGGACATAATGTTAGTATTGATAACGGCCATGATAATATCCTTTAATTCAGTTTGGGTTTAGTTATGAGCCTTAGCGCTCACGGCGTCTCTCACCGTCAACCAAGTTATCGGATGAGCATTTCTGAACTTTAGAAAAAAAAGACAGAAATTGATAACCAAATGAATTAAAAGGATTTTTATTTGAAAATAATTACTCATGCCACTAACCACTGCTGGCAACGCTCGCAGATTGATAATAAATTAAGGAAAGAAAACGCACAAGCCAGACGCATAATCGTTGTTACTCCTGCGACTTCCCCTTTCCCGCTATCGCGTTAATTACCTGCAAACAGGCGCCCTATTCCAGCCATCATTTTTGTCCAGCTTCTCTAAACTTTTCTCAATCCAGGCCGATATGGCTCTTGTACATCTGTTTAACCTGAGGATTGATTATGGCGAGTACAAGCTCTGGTAGCATTAGTAGCCTTGGTGTAGGGACCACCCTCGATCTGGACACTCTTTATACCTCGTTAGAAACAGCAGAAAATACCAAGCTGACGGCAATCACCGAGCAGCAAACCAGCTATACAGCAAAACTGACTGCGTACAGTTCGCTGGCAAGCGCAATGTCATCTCTGCAAACCGCGATGACCGCGCTGACCAAAACGGCGACTTTTACCGCTACCGCGGTAACCAGTACCAACACCGCGTTTACCGCCACTACTGACGCGACTGCCAGTACCGGCGATTTCAACGTGACTGTTGAACAGATCGCGAAAGCACAGTCACTGCTGTCAGGCACGTTCAGCAGCACCACGACCAAGTTAGGTGGCACCACCACTGACGGCACGCGTACGCTTAGCATCAGTCAGGGTAGCGGTGATCCGATCACTATTACCCTGAAAGATAGCCAGACGACGCTGAGCGGCATTGCCAGCGCCATTAACGCCAGTGGAGCCAATGTTAGCGCGTCAATCATTACCGCCAGCAGCGGTGAATCACACCTGTTACTCACCTCAAAAACCACCGGTACTGACGGTGATATGACGCTGACCGTAACGGGCGATGACACGCTGCAGGGCCTGATTGGCTATGACTCAACGTCTACCGACACGCAAAACTTCACGGTGCAGACCGCCTCACAAAACGCCAAATTCAGCATTAATGGCGTGTCAATGGAGCGCAGTAGTAACACCGTCAGCGACGCGCTGACCGGTGTTACCCTGAATCTGAAAGCCGCAAGCAGCAGCACCAGCGGTGAAACCCTGACAGTAGGCGCGTCAACAGACACCACGCTGGCCGCAGTCAAAGCGTTTGTCACCGCCTATAACTCACTGCAGACCACGATTGCCAATGTGACGGCATACACTGCGGTGGACGCGGGTGACGATCAATCGAGCAGTAACGGTGCACTGCTGGGTGATAACACGGTACGTACCGTGCAAACCCGCCTGGCCAGCATGTTGTCTTCCGTACAGGGTAGTGGTACCTACTCTATTCTGTCGCAACTCGGCATCACCACCAACACGACGAAGACCAGTGCTGGTGCGGTAGGAACCCTGAGTCTTGATGAAGACAAGCTGAAAACAGCTCTGACGACGAACCCACAGGCTGTCAGCGAGTTCTTTATTGGTGACGGTGAAACCACCGGTCTGGCCACCACCATGAGCAGCAAACTGACTGATATGCTCAGTACCACTGCCGGTAAAGAGGGCATCATTCAGAATGCCAAAGATGGTGTGCAGTCGACGATTGATGATCTGGCTGACCGTTACGAGAAAATGGAAGCGACCATTGAAGCGACCATGGCTCGGTATAAAACCCAGTTTACTAATTTGAGTACGTTGATTAACTCGCTGAACAACACGTCAAGTTATCTGACGCAACAGTTCTCTACTGACTCATCTTCAAGTTAAGCATTTAAAAGGTTGAATTATGTATAAAAATTCGGGGGCGCAGCTTTACCAACAGGTAAGCCTTGAAAGTGGCGTCATGAGCGCCAGTCAGGAACAGCTGCTGACAATGTTGTTTGACGGTGCGCTCAGCTCACTGGTGCGCGCCCGTCTGTTTATGCAGGATGGCCAGATTGAGGGCAAAGGAAATGCCCTCGCCAAGGCCATCAATATCATCAAGAATGGTCTGCAACAGGGACTGATTAATGAGGCGGGAGATGACCTCGCTGACAATTTGATCACTTTATACGATTACATGGTGCGTCGTCTCACCCACGCCAATCTGCGTAATGATGTTTCCGCCATCGAAGAAGTTGAAGAACTGCTTCGTGGTATTGCCGATGCCTGGAAAGAGGCGTTAACCCTTCCGTTCCCTGTTCAGGACGTTTCATAATGAACCATACGCCCTACGTGTTTGAAACTTATCAGCAACTGCTGCACCTCAGCCAGAATATGCTTCGTCTGGCCAATGAAGGTGAGTGGGATGCGCTGATTGCGGTAGAAGTTGACTATGTCAGCGCCGTTGAAAAACTGGCTGCCGCGACGCAGCACAACCCGTTGTCCGAACGCGCACTCCAGCAGATCCGCCCGGTATTGCGTCATCTGATTGACAACGAAGCCGAAGTGAAAAGACTGCTGCAGGAGCGGCAGGAAGAGTTGAGCCGCTTAATCGCCGGTTCGACACAGCAGAAAAACGTGCTGCACACCTACGGCAAATTATCCGGCAACGTGTTAATGCATCACGACCACAATTAATTCCCCTGCTCCCGATCTATCGCCGGGTGTTGTGCAGCGCATAACACCCGGCTTTCTTTTTAGCGGCGCTGCACCATACTTCATTGTCCCCGCAGTGGAAATGGAGCAAAACGATGCGCAATCCCACGCTGTTGCAGTTTTTTCACTGGTACTACCCGCAAGGCAGTAAGTTGTGGCCGGAAGCGGCCGACAGAGCGCCCTGGCTGGCAGAAACCGGCTTTACCGCGCTGTGGCTGCCGCCCGCTTATAAAGGCGAATCCGGCGGCTATTCCGTTGGCTACGACAGCTATGACCTGTTCGATCTCGGTGAATTTGATGCCAAAGGCAGTCGCGCCACCAAATATGGTGACAAGCAGCAGCTGCTGGACGCCATTGCCGCTTTAAAATCGCACCAGCTTGGTGTGATCCTCGATGTGGTGTTTAACCATAAAATGGGTGCCGATGAGAAAGAGCGGGTGCAGGTGAACCGTGTTAACCCGGTTAACCGCGAAGAGATCGACGATGAGGCGATTGACGCCGATATCTGGACACGCTTTACCTTTCCGCAGCGTGCGGGGCAGTATTCGCAGTTTATCTGGGATCACAAATGCTTCAGTGGCGTCGACCATATTGAGAACCCGGATGAGAACGGCGTGTTTAAGATCGTCAACGATTACACCGGTGACGGCTGGAATGATCAGGTTGATGACGAACTGGGCAATTTCGATTATCTGATGGGCGCCAATATCGATTTTCGCAACCATGCGGTGACGGAAGAGCTGAAATACTGGGCGCGCTGGGTACTGCAGGAAACCGGCTGTACCGGCTTTCGCCTTGATGCAGTGAAACATATCCCTGCCTGGTTCTATAAAGAGTGGATCGACCATGTGCAGGAAGTGGCAGACCAGCCGCTGTTTATGGTGGCGGAATACTGGTCCTATGAACTGGACAAACTGCAGCACTATATTCACCAGGTCGGGGGAAAAACCATGCTGTTCGACGCGCCGCTGCAACTGAATTTCCACCATGCCTCCGAACAGGGAGCCGATTACGATCTCACGCAGATTTTTAACGACACGCTGGTGGCCGCTGATGCCTTTCACGCGGTCACGCTGGTCGATAATCACGACACCCAGCCATTACAGGCGCTGGAAGCGCCAGTCGCGCAGTGGTTCAGGCCGCTGGCGTATGGGTTGATCCTGCTACGCGAACAGGGCGTGCCCTGCGTGTTCTATCCCGATCTGTTCGGTGCCCGTTATCAGGATGAAGGCGGCGATGGCGACCAGCATGAGATAGAAATTGCGCCAATTGCCGAACTGGAAGCGCTGGTGCGAGCCCGTCAGCAGTATGCTCATGGCGTGCAGACCGATTACTTTGACCATGCCAGTTGCATCGCCTTTAGCCGCAGTGGCACAGAAGAACTGCCGGGCTGTGTGGTGATCCTGTCGAATGGTGAAGAAGGCGAGAAAAATGTCGCACTGGGTGAGCATGATGCCGGCACGGCATGGTATGACTTGCTGGGGCACCGTGACGAAACCGTCACCTGCGACGACGCGGGGAACGGCCTGTTTCGCTGCAACGGCGGCAGTATCAGCGTCTGGGTAAAACAGTAATCGTCTCTTCCGGCGAACACGCCGGAAGTCCGTATGGCAGCAGAGGGAAGCCAGGCAGGAAGTGCCGCCGGGCTGCCCATACCTGCGGCTACGGCAGATTACGGTTGTACAGGTTTGCTCTTCAGCAGTTCCGGTTCAATATTTTGCAGCACAGCGGTATTCGGCTGTGACTGCAGCGCGGTCATCGCCTGCTGACATTCGGTGGTAGGATGATTCACCTGTTGCAGTTCGAGACCGTCGTAATGCAGCACCTTGCCTTCACGCACCAGCGGCATCACACGTAGCTCGCGGGTGATATTGATATCCTCGCCATCCAGGCGTGATAACTTACCTGGTTTGGCAATCACGCGCTGCCACTGGCGGCAATCCAGTGTATCGCCCTGCGGGGTAATGATCAGACTGGCGACAGCCTGGTCGTTAATCAGTGCGCTTTGCGGCGTCAGCGTTTGCCAGTAGCCCTGCAGCTCTGCCGATGCCGGGGTTTTTACCGCCTGATCATAGCTGGTGATTTGTGCACAACCGCCCAGCGCCAGCGCGCCGACTACCATCCACTTCTTCATGTTAATTCCCTGACCTCATTACGTTCGCAGTTACGGTATAATTTTTCCGGTAAAAATGGAATCACAAGGATTACAGCAATGAAAACCCCAGAAGAGTACTACGCCCTCGCCCGCAGCATGTTTTTCCAGGCGCACCCTGATTTTCAGACCGCGCTGGACAGCATCAGCACCCAGGATGCCACCGCAATGGGCGTAACACTGGAGAAATTAAAAGAGATTCAGGCCGATCGCATCTATGCCGCCTTCCTGCGGGCGAAAAAACAGGATGCGATGCTGTTCTCTATCCAGCTGGCTGAACCCGATAAAGAGGTCGCCGCACAAGCGATTGAAAAGTATCTGCGTTCTCACGCCGAAGCGCTGGGTATGAGCTGGGAAGAGTTCTGCATTAAAAACGAACTGTAATACCCTGAGCGAGCAATTATTCGACAGCTGTCGAATTTCTTGCGATTAAAGTTGTACAAAAACGAAAATATTGTATAAGTTTACTGTGCAGGCGACAGACGTCTCTGCATATCCTTGTTTAACGAATCGTGTTTGTACACGGCCTCTGGAAGTGTTGCTGGATTTCCACCTCCAGAGGTAAATTTTTTTCCCCTCCTCCCCCTTACCACTTGATACTGTACAGTTATCCAGTATTATGGCCGCAGGAAAATTTACCCCTTCAGGACCTGAGAGGCCAACCACATGTTCGTCGAACTGATTTACGATAAGCGCAATGTTGCCGGGCTGGCGAATGCCAATGAGATGATTCACGAAGAGCTGGAAATGCGTATTCATCGCGCCTTTCCTGATGCCGAAGTGAAAGTGAAACCGATGCAGCGTAATGCCATTGAAACCGATGCCAGCAAAAGCGATAAAGCGATTATGGCGCGGATTATCGAAGAGATGTTTGAAGAAGCCGATATGTGGCTGGTAAGCGAATTCTAATCACCGGGGCGGGCATGATGCCGCCCCGGAGGTCATCGGGTGTTAGTCCGCCGCGGCATCCAGCACTTTCTTCAATACTGCTGACAGCTCGTTAATTTCAAACTTCGCCACATAGCCATCCGCGCCGACTTTGCGCACATGATCTTCGTTGGCGCTGCCAGACAGCGAGGAGTGGATCACCACCGGAATATTACGCAGTACCGGGTCGGTCTTGATATTACGCGTCAGAGTAAAACCATCCATTTCCGGCATTTCGAGGTCGGTCAGCACCAGTGAAATACGATCCTGAATCGGTTGTCCCAGTGCCGCCGCTTCCTGCGTAATCTGCTTAATGCGTTCCCAGGCTTCGAGGCCGGTGTTATGCAGCGTGGCCGGAATACCCATCACTTTCAGGCCCTGCTCCAGCATATTACGCGCCACTTTGGAGTCTTCCGCGACAATCGCAATCGCGCCCGGGCGGAAGTTGAAGGTCTTCTCTTTCACGCCATCAACCGGCACATCACGTACTGACGGAATAATGTCGTGCAGGATCTGCTCCACATCCAGCACCAGCGCCATCTGGTTACCGTTGCCCTGCTCTTCATCATCCAGCACCGCGATACTGGTCACGTTGCGGCTGCTGACGCTGGCATCTGCCGGATGCACCTGGCTCCAGTTCAGACGCACGATATTGTCTACCGACTCGACGGCAAACGCCTGAGTATTACGCGCGTATTCCGTTACCAGCAGCAGATTAAGACCGGTGGTTGGCGTGCAACCCACGACCGCAGGCAGATCGATAACCGGGATCAGCTGACCACGAATATTGGTCATGCCCAGCAGTGGCGAATGCATCCCGGCCGCACGGGTAATTGGCGTCATCGGGACAATTTCGCGCAGCTTAAATACGTTCAGTCCGAACAGTTCGGATTTCTCTTCCTGATTGGCGGTTCCCAGACGGAATAACAAAAGTTCGAACTTATTTGATAATGTAAGATTCGCCCTTTCATCGATTTCTTTCTGAAAGTTATCCATCGTGACCTCTGAGTTATTATTAATTGGTATAAACCTGTCTGGGTGATAGCAGTGATGCATCAGGGCACCAGCCACGTTGCGCTCTCGCGTCTCATACGTATACGCTGCTGCAATCATCACTCTGACTGGTTATCGGCAGTGGCAGAAAAAAATACAGATGCACGCTGGTCAGATGAGAAAAATAATAGAGAAAAAGTGTTAAGGAAGGTGCGATTTAATCATTCAAAGTTCTGTTCATGACTACAATGATTGCCGTTCATCTATCGTTTTCAG